>CAZWZP010000001.1:0-53971 GCA_964638925.1 uncultured Stakelama sp.
TAGCCATCGGCCTTCCCCCCCTTGTCGGCCGGAGGCCCTGGCGGCGGGTCGGTTACCTTTGGCACTTCGTCGGTGTGCGGCGTCGAATTGAGTGCGGCGGCCACCGCAGCGCGCACTGCAGCGCGCGCGCCCTCATCCGCGTTCGCGCTGGACGCGATGACCACTTCGGCCGACACCGGCTCCAGATCGCGCTCGGCCTCGATCCCGCCGGTGCCACCCTCGCCCCAGCGGCCTAGTTCGGCATCGGCACGGTTGCGGTCGGCTGCGGCAGTGTCGCAGCTCGCGACCGGCGCATAGCCGGGCGCGCCCAGCCCGCCCTGATTGGCGATCAGCAGTCGCTCATAGGCGGAGGCGAGATCGGCATCGCTCAGCGTGCCGGCCTTGGCGGCGATCGCGGCCAGGTCGTGCGACAGCTTGAGCGCGAGTTTGATGTCGCGCTGACCACTGCCCGGCGTCGCATTGTAATAATAGCTGGTATCGACCTGATTGGCGCGGATGTAGTTTTTGAATGGCGTGATCGG
The DNA here is from genome assembly GCA_964638925.1 of uncultured Stakelama sp. GTDB lineage: Bacteria > Pseudomonadota > Alphaproteobacteria > Sphingomonadales > Sphingomonadaceae > Sphingomonas. The sequence goes on from CAZWZP010000001.1 coordinate 522, forward strand.
GATCGAATTGGGATATTTGGTGCTCGAATACCAGAACAGGTCGAGCCCGCCCGGAATACCGTCGGCAAAGGCGTCGATATACTGATCCCAGGTGCCGTTGAAGTTGCTGCAGAACAGCATGTAATCGTTCGACAGGTTCGCAGGGGGTTGACCCAGCTGAGGCCATTGGTCGCGTCGGATGATGACCCATCGCGCGAAATGGATGAAACCAAGGCCCAACAGACCCGAAAGCGTTGCTGGAAGCGACCGCGAGAGCATGAACAGGAAATTATTGATCCAGGTTGCACCCGGTCGCATCGGGGTAACAACATTCATCCCATAGGCTTTTCCGGCCAGGTTGCTCATGGATCATTCCCCCGAGAAACAACGCAGTACCGATCATCGACGCAATGCGGAGACTCACCAGTCAACGCGAACGTATTTTGATTTCTACGGGCTTAGAATTGTATCTATCGGAGTGGCAAGTGATTTTGTCCGATATGGCTTATTCACGTCGTAAATTGTACCGATACCATTATTTTATCATTGTGGGTGGGCGTGTCGCAGACTATAAATGAAGGGTAATGGGAAGTTCGTCCGTATTATTACGCCCCGGGTTCCCACAAGCCTTCGACCTGAGGGGGTGCGTCAAAATGCCGGATCCTGTTACACCGCTGACGCCCGCTGAGCAGGCGTTCGTGGCGACGCTTAACGCGACATGGACGCGCGATCAGGTCCTTACGCGTCTAAGGGCCGATCTCCAGACTGCGGTTGAGATCGAACTCGCGACGATCCCGATCTACCTCTACACCTATTATTCGCTCATCCGGAACAATGAGAGCGGCGAGACGATCAGCGACGCCCAGCTCTTCGCCAACAAGGCGGGCGGGATCATCATGAGCGTGGCGGTGGAAGAAATGCTCCATATGTCGCTCTCATCGAATGTCCTGTGGTCGATGGGGGTGATGCCGCAGCTTTATGGCAAGGCGCCGGCCAGCTATCCGACCGGCCTGCCCTATCATAATCCGCAGGGTCCGGCCGGACCGGACGGCAAGACTGCGGTGCAGATCCCGCTCGGTAAGCTCAGCTTCGAGCAGCTCTGGCACTTCCTCCAGATCGAATATCCCGAACAGTGGAATCCCCCGCCGCAAGACAGCGACTGGGACACGATCGGGCAATTCTATTCGTACATCCGCTGCCTGCTCAGCACCCAGTTTCTCGCAGATTCCGACTTTCAGCGCGGCTCGGTCGAGCACGCGATCCAGCCCTATAACTACTCGCCGAACAACGTCGACACGGTCTATCCGTCCGCCAGGTTCGACCCGTGGAAGCCCGCGCCGCCCGCCGCAGTCAGCTGGGCCGATCCGGTGCAGGGCGCGGCGGCAGCGGCGGTCTATCCCGACGCGTCCGACAGCCATGTCGGCGCGACCCAGTTGATCGCGATTCAATCGATCCAGGACGCCGCAACCGCGATCGACACGATCTGCGATCAGGGTGAGGGCGTGCCGATCCAGAATGTCGGCCCCAGCCCCGACGACGACCCGTCGAAGGACGAGGAGTCGCATTATGTGAAGTTCCTGACGCTGCAGGCGCAGTTCGAGGATTATAAGGGCACGAGCGAAGTGCGCCCGCCCCAGCCGCCCGCGCCGACCGACGTGATCCAGCCCGCGATGACGCAACAGGCGCTGCTGGATGCCGGGGTGCTGCTCGACATGCCCGACAGCCCGCTCGCGGCGAACTATCCCGAATATTATGTCGACATCGCCAATTTCTGCAGCGCGTGCTTCCAGTATATGCTGGTGATGACCGAGACGGTCTATCTGGTCCCGCCCGATAAGCAGAAGCTGTTCTTCAACGAAGGGCTGCACCGGTCGATGATCTGGGTGATGGACAAATATATCCGCACCATCCGTCAGATCCCGATTCCCAGCGGCGCCTATGCCGGCACGATGATGGGGCCGACGTTCGAGAATGTCTCGCTCGGCGATCGCGAAGTGTCGTTCCAGGGGTTGACCGATTACGGCAACAAGGCGATTGCGGCGGCCAATGCGCTGATCGCCCAGCTTGATGCCGAGGAAGTGGTCGAGCATGTCCAGGCGCTGTTCGCCCCCGGTAGCGCCAATGCCGCCGCGCTGAAGGTCGAGAAGGCGGATAGCAACCTGATCGGGGTGCTTCAGAACGTCATCTATTATGTCGGCGTCGCGATTTCGAAGACCGACACCAACAATGTCCCGATGCACCTGCCCGATGTCGGTCCCTATTGGATCGCCGCCCGGCACCGCTGACGCTCAAGCGAGAGGAACGACCCATGGCATCCTGCTCCACTCCGCCAGTGAAGCCAGGCGAACCTGTGCCGACGCCCTACCCCTATGCCGGCGAACCGGCATTTCCTGGCTCCGGGGTGATCGGCCCCCAGCCTGAAGGCTTGCCGCTTCATGCCTGTATGGGCCTCAACGCCTGTGCCGGATCGGATCGCTTCGGGACGCTCGGCGCGCCCGGACGCCAGCCCAATGCCTGTGCCGGACAAGGCTATTGCTCGACCGGCACCGACCATACGTGCCACGTCCAGAATGAGTGCAAGGCCCAGGGCGGCTGCGGCCTTTATGGCACGGGCGAGGAGATGAACAATCCCGGCGGCAATGACTGCCGCTCGCAGGGGTCGTGCGCCACGCCGATCAACGCCGAACGGTTCAGCACCAACGGCCCCAATCAGGGCAAGAGCGTGTGGCTGCGCGCGCGCGCCGTGTTCGAGGCGAACTGGCAGGCGACCCGCGCGGAACTTCTCGCCGCGCAGGCGGCAGGCAAGATTCCCGCCAGCCATCCGATCCCGGAGACGCCCGGCAGCCCGCCGGCGGCCTTTGCCGGGACCGGGCCGACCTATTTGTGGATCTCCGATGACAATAATAAGCGCGGCAACATGACGGCGTGCGGGTCGAGCGGGATGAGCGGCGCCGGTGGCTGTAGCTAAGGGCACGCTGGCGGACCTGCCCCGGCTGGGACTACCTCGGTTGGGACTCGGGCTGGGCCTGCGCAGCGTGCATTTTGACGCGATCCTCTCGGGCGACCTGCAGGATCTGTGGTTCGAGGCGATTTCCGAGAATTTCATGGATTCGGGCGGCCGCCCGCGCGCGATCCTGCGTGCGGTTGCCGAACGCTATCCGGTCGTGCTGCACGGCGTGTCGCTGTCGATCGGCAGTACCGATCCGCTCGACACCGCCTATCTCGCATCGCTCAAGCGGCTGGCGGATGAGGTGCGCCCGGCCTGGGTCAGCGATCATCTGTGCTGGACCGGGGTCAACGGGCATAATTCGCACGACCTGTTGCCGATGCCGCTGACGCAGGAGAGTCTGGCGCATGTCACGGCGCGCGTGATTGAGGTGCAGGAACGCCTCGAACGCCCGCTGATCCTTGAAAACCCAAGCACCTATGTCCGCTTTGCCCAGTCGACGATCGACGAACCCGAATTCCTGCGTGCGCTCGCCGAGGCGACCGGGTGCGGCCTGCTGCTCGACGTCAACAATGTCTATGTCAGCTGCTTCAACGCCGGCACCGACCCGGTCGCCTATCTCGACGCCTTCCCCTGCGACCGCGTCGTGCAGATGCACCTCGCCGGACATCAGGATCTGGGCAGCCATGTCATCGACACCCATGACCGCCCGGTTCGACCCGAAGTGTGGGAACTGTTCCGCATCGCCTGGGCGCGGACCGGCGGCGCGGCCACATTGCTCGAATGGGATGATCATATCCCGGCCTTTGCCGAGTGCCTGGCCGAGTTGCGCAAGGCGAAGCGCTACATGACAGACGATTCCGCGCCGCCTGAAGCTGCGGGCAGCGGCCGCAGCGACGAAGGGGTTTCAAATCCGGTCGATTTCCTCGTTCCCCGCGCGATGGACAGCGTGATGGAGGATGCGGCATGACCGCGTTGGCGGGGGCGCAGCGGCGGATGCACGCCGCGCTGATCCACCCGCACGCGGACCCGGCCGCAGCACAGGGTCTGTTCCAGAGCGGCGGTCGGCTCGACCCGGGCGCCGGATTGGCAATCTATCAGCGCGGCTATCTCATGCGCCTCGCTGCGTGTATGCGCGAGCAATTCCCAGCGCTATGCCACGCGCTAGGCCGCGCGCTGTTCGATGATTTCGTCGCCGACTATGTCCGCGCCTGCCCACCCGAACGGCACACGCTCTATGATCTCGGCCGCCGCTTTCCCGACTGGCTGGAGGCGAACCGGCCCGACGGGCACGCGCGGGAGGATTGGGTCGACTTCATGATCGATCTCGCCCGGTTCGAATATGACGTGTTCACGATGTTTGACGTCGCGGGGAGTGAGGGAAGCCCCTCCGCCACTGCAGAAACACCGGACGATGCGCTTCGCCTCCAGCCCGCGTTCGCCCTGCGCGCCTCCCGCTTTTCCGTAGCCGGCTTTTACCACGCAGTGCGCCGCGGCGAAGCACCATCGCTTCCCGTCCCAGCCCCCTACCCGAGCTATGTCGCGCTCGTGCGCACCGAATACATTACGCGCACCGTCCCGCTGAGCGCGCTGCAATATGGTCTGCTGGCGGCACTGCAGAACCATGGCAGTTTCGACAGCGCACTGGAAATTCTCTCTGCGCGGCTCAAGGTCAACCCGGACCAGATCCGTCGCCTCTGGTGCGGCCCAGCGGGTTGTCGCGAACAATGGATCGCATGGGGGCTCTTCGGTGATGCGCGCGATCCGCATACCGCAAGCCGTCCCCCAAACAGCCTGCTGCGTCTCACGCATCTAGACGAAGACCTTTGGCTGCTCCTTGATCGAGGCTTGTCGCAGCCTCGGTGAAAACCATGCCGTCTGCCGACTCATCCGACTCGAAATTCCGGGTGCATCCAATGTGAGATCGAGTAGCTATGAAAGTTCTTAGGTGTTTAGTCCCGGTATCTGATGCATCCGATCGAGTTTAATTGAATTGTTCAGGTTCTGTATTCCAAATCGCATGGGGCAGGTTTTCAGAAATTAACGGGATCGCCGCACCGGATTAATGGCAAAGGCACCCATGACCGCGAACACAGCGCCTGTGATGTAGATTGCGGCATAGTTGCTTCCGCTTGCGCTGCTGATGGCGAGAATGATGGGTGCAAGCGCGGGGGCTAGCGACTGGGGCAGGGAATTGGCGATCTGGAAAACGCCCATGTCCTTGGCGCTGTCTTTCGGATTGGGGAGGATGGCCGCGAGCAGGGCTAGATCGACGGCGAAATAAAGCCCCTTGCCGATCCCGGCCATCGCTACGCCGACCAGAAATTGGGGTACGGATGGCGCAAAGGCGATGGTGAGGAAGCCGGCAGCTTCAAGCATCGCAGCAACGAAGATCAACGGTTTGCGTCGTCCGGTCCAGTCGGTGATGAATCCGCCGACCAGCGAAATTCCGATCGTTGCGACGGCAATAATCGCCATCGACTGGACCATGACCTGCGTCGCGGCGCTGCGTTGAAGCGAGAGCTGATCAGTCAGGAAGAACAGCTGGTAGGTCAGCAGGAACGACCATGCCATCATGATGAGGAAGCGGCTGCCGAATGCCCAGCTGAAGTCCCAGTCGCGGAAGGGCGCACCGATCGCCTGCAGCATCGAGAACGGTCCGAAGGGGCGATCATCGCGCTGAGCAGGACGATCGGGCAGGATCACGCAAAGCGTGACAATCGCCGCCACGGTAATGGCAAAGGGCGCGAGGAACATCAGCAGCGCAGAGCCCTGGGTATATTGGGTGATCCAGCTGCCCGCGAAAGTGCCCGCCGTCGATGTCATGCCCAGCAGGCCCGCAACCCGTCCCTGCCAGCGCACCGGCACCACATCCGGCAGGATCGGGAGACAGGAGGCCTGCATCGCGTTGAAGCCAGCCTGACAGATCACCCATCCAATGCCAAGCAGCCACAGGTTCGGGGCCAACCCCAACAACAACAGGCCCATCGCGCTGACCGCCAACCCTCCAAGCAGCCAGGGTCGCCGCCGGCCAAAGCGGCTGCGCGTGCGATCCGACAAGGCACCGCAAATCGGCGTTGCGACCATCGCCACGAACCCCCCAATGGCTAGGATGATACCCAGCCACTTGCCCTTTTCCTCCGCCGTCGCAATTTCGCCCACGCGCAGCGCCATGGTCATCACCACCGGGGTCAACAATGCGACCCAGATACCGAACTGGGCCAGCACATAGACGGCGATGAAGCCGACCGACACCTTGGGACGGATGCTGTCGGTGAGGTGCGCGGGGGTCATGATCGGAGCCTTGAATCGGGGACGATAGACATCTGTCGGTCAGGGCCGATGAGCTTTTCCGGCGGCGTCGGCCTTCGCCTTCGCCGGACTGTCGGCAAACAGGTCGTTCATCTTTGTCGGCAGGTTGGGCTGCACATACCATTCAGGCGGGAAATCGGCGGCGCGGGGACCGTTGATATTGCGATCGACCAGGCCCGAACTCGTCTTTCGGGTATAGGGAACGACATGCTCGCCCTTGCCGTTCGCAAGCTGGTCGAACAGTGCATTGCGCAACGTAATTTTGGTTTCAAGCCACGCCGGGTCGTTGATCAGATTTCGCATCTCATCAGGGTCGGACTTGAGGTCGTACAGCTCCTCAAGATCCCACACGCCATGATATTGGATATATTTCACCCGATCCCGCTCGATCGCAAAGGTGGTCGGGGTCTGGGGGAAGCTCCATTCCCAATAATATTCGTAGACGAAATCACCGGGATTCCAGCTCTTGTGATCCATCTTGCCCAATGCGACGGGCAGGAAGCTTTTACCTTCCATCTGCGCCGGCTTTGATACTCTGGCGATGTCCAGAAAGGTCGGCGCGAGGTCGAGATTGCGCACGACTGTCTGGTTGATCACCCCCTTGGGCAGCATCCCCGGTGCCCAGACAATCATCGGCACGCGTATTGATGGCTCATAGGCGTTGCGCTTGTCGATCAGGCCATGCTCGCCGAGCATGAAACCGTTGTCGGAATAGAAGACAACCACCGTATTTTTGTCGAGCGTGTTCTTCCGTAGATAAGCCATGATACGGCCGAGACTGTCGTCAACGGGGCTGAGCGTGCGGTAATAATCGCGCACCTGCTCGGTCATTGGATTGTCGGTGTGATAAGGGAAATCGGTCCCGTGCCAGCTGTTGCGCTGATTGCGCACCCACATCGGCTTGCCTGCATTGTTTTCCCGCGTGTTGGCCATGCTCGCAGGTAATTTGATCTTCAGATCGGCATACTGCGTCTTGTAGCGATCAGGCGGCACGGGGTCGCTATGGACTGCCTTATGGCTGAGATAGAGGAAGAACGGCTTGCTCTTGTCGCGCTCATTTTCGAGCCAGCTCATCGCATAGTCGGTCAATTCGTCGGTTATGTAGCCGGTTCGCTTCACCCGCGTACCATCGACGTTCAGCATTTGCCGCTCGCCTGCGGCCAGACGTTCGGGGCTCAGCAATTCGGTCGGGAAATAGGTGCCCTGCCCCTTGAAGCTGACCCATTTGTCGAACCCGGCCCGCGGCGCATCGGTATCGGGGCCCATATGCCATTTGCCAAAAAAGCCCGTCTGGTACCCGGCCTTTTGCAGATAGGCGGGAAAGAAGGTCAGCCCGGCTTCGGAACTGTGATTATTATCGATCACGCCATGGTTGCGCGCGGTCTGGCCGGTCAGGATCGTCGCACGGCTCGGCGAGCAGAGCGACGAAGTGACGACAGCATTGGGGAAATAGACGCCGTTCTTGGCCAGCGCATCAATATGCGGGGTCTGAAGACCCGGGGTCAAAAATCCCATCGCATCGTACCGCAAATCATCGATCAGCACGAAAATGATGTTCGTCGGCGCGGGTGTCGGCGTTGTCGGGGCATTGGCCTGACGGGCCAGCGCACCCGGCCCCAACAGGGTGCAGGCGGCGAGGACGGCGGCGCGAAACGCGCGTTGCGGATTCTTCATGGATGCGTTCCCTTGCGGTCGCGGAGGATGCAGCGAAAGCCGATATGACTCGTCGAACTGTCGATCGCCTGGGCATGGCGAGCGGCGGGGCGATAGCGTTGGCAGTAACTCGCCGCGCACAAATGCGAACCACCCTTTAGCACGCGACGCGGCACCGGAACGGCGGGACTGGCGGGGTCCAGACTTTCGTGCCGGGTGCCGCCGCGCGGATTGGCGGGGACACAGCAACTTCCGCTGGCCTTGCGCGCGATCCGGGGTTGGGAAAACCAGTCGGCCGTCCATTCCCAGACATTGCCGATCATGTCGAACAGGCCATAGCCGTTGGCAGGATAGTGCCGCACGGGCGACGTCCGTTCAAACCCGTCATCCAGCGTGTTGGCGAAGGGGAACATCCCCTGCCAGTAATTGGCGAGCATTGCGCCATCGGGTGCCAGTTGATCGCCCCAGGCATAGTCCGCGCCGTCAAGCCCGCCGCGTGCGGCATATTCCCACTCAGCCTCGGTCGGCAGCGTCTTTCCGGCCCAGCGCGCATAGGCCTCTGCATCGGCCAGGGCGACATGCACCACGGGATGATCCCAAAGCCCGTCAAGACTAGTTTCCGGACCATGCGGATGACGCCAATTGGTGCCCAGGCTGAATTGCCACCACTGGCTATAGTCGGACAGATCAACCGGGGTGAGCGTGCGCTGGAACAACAGCGACCCGGCATGTGCCAGTGCCGGGTCCATGCCGGGATAATCCCGGGGATCGGGCGCGATTTCGGCGAGCGTGCAATGGCCGGTCGCCTCAACAAATCGGGCGAAATCCCGGTTCGTCACGGGGGTTTCGTCGATCCAGAAGCTATCGACGCGCACTGTGCGAACCGGTGCTTCCTCGGGATAGAAGTTCGCCGAACCCATCGCAAACGTGCCGCCGGATACATGGCGCATACCCGTGGTGGCGCTAACTACCATCGCAACTGCTCCTGGCCGCAAAACGCATCGACCGGACTGACCCCGGTAAAGGATGCCTCGCCCACCAGCCGTTCGGCGAGCGCAACCTGGACTTCGGGCAACAGGGCATAGGCGTTGATGTAAGTTCCGAAATTCGGCGCGTCATAGAGATAATAAGGCTGGCCGAACGAGATCAGCGCGGTCGGAATCTCACGATTGAACTGGATCATCGCATTACGCGGCCCGCCATGGAGCTTGGCGAAATCGAGAAAGATATGGCTGAGCGAAGGCGTCGCTTCCTGGCCGATCAGGTAAAGGATCAGGTCGGTATCTGCGCGGGTAGGCATGGCTTCGGGATCGAAACTGCGGACATCGAAACCGCGCGCTTCGAGGGCATGGCGCAACGGCGCAAAATCGCGTTCGGGCGCGCCCGAAAAGAAACTGGTCCCTTCATCGGATATCACCACAACGCGGCGATGATGCTGTGCATCGAGGGGCAGTAGCGCATCGCGATCTTTGACCAGCGTCAGGCTGGCCTGTGCCGCGCGCATGGCCGTGCGCAAATGGTCCGGTCGCCGCAACGCCTCACGCACCTGATCGAGCGGCGCAATCCGCTCGTCGAGTGACATCCGGTGCAGACCAAGAGCAGCCTTTAGCGACAGGCAGCGCGTGACCGCTTCGTTGAGACGCTGTTCTGAAAGCCGCCCATCGCGCAGCCCCTGCAGCATCAACGCCATGTCCCCCGCCGGATCGCGGCTGAACAGAAACACATCACACCCGTTTTCGATGACTGCGGGAACCGCTTCAGCGCGTTCCATCCAACTAGTGAGTCCCCCCATCACCGTCGCGTCGGACACGATCAGGCCTTCAAAGCCCAATTGTCCGCGCAGCAGTTCAATGTTGAGCAGGCGAGAGACCGAGGCTGGCTCAAATGCCAGCCGGCCAACATTCGGCAGGTGCGCACGAATATAGGCGGGCAGCGCGATATGCGCCGACATGATCGTCATCACACCATCGTCGATCAGCGTCTGGAAAATGCGGCCAAAGGTCGCCTCCCATTCCGCCAGATTCATATCGTTGACGCTGGTGACAAGATGCTGGTCGCGATCGTCGATGCCATCGCCTGGCCAATGCTTGGCACAGGCCGCAACACCCTGCCCCTGTAATGCGCGGACATAGGCGCGCGCATGGTCCAGTATCTGTGCTGGGTTCGACCCATAGGATCGGGTGCCGACCACGGCATTGCGAAAGGCGCGGCTAATATCGACGACCGGCGTGAACGACCAGTTATAGCCCAAAGCACGGCTTTCGCGTCCGACAATGGTTGCGAGCGCGACGCTCAGATCAAGGTCGTCACACGCCGCAATTCCCATCTGATTGGGGATGGCGGTGGTAAAGGGGTAGCTGATCGATCCGCCCTCAATATCGCCCGACAGAATCAACGGAACGGCCGATCGCTCCATGGCATCGCGCGTGGCGGACCAGGCGGCGTTGAGATCATGGGTCGGAAACCGGTGGAGCCCGCCCGGCTCATGCGCGAGCAGGTCCGCATTTTCAGCGACGCTGTCCTCCCGTGACGACAGCACGAACAATTGCGCGATTTGCGCCTTGATGCTCAACGAATCGCGGGTGCGTTCAACCCAGCGCTGGTCCTGCGGCGCCAGTGCGAGGGGGCGTTTGCGCGGCGCGGCAATCTTCGACGTCGAGTTCATTGCGGCATTTCGGTGAAGGCATCGTCATAGCGGGCGCGCTTGGCGAACATTTCTAGCGGTTCGGCCAAGGGCGGCGTGCTGTATTTGCGCGCTTCCCGCCACCAAAGCGCCTGGAGTTCCTTCAGCTTGGCCGGGTAACGCGCCGAAACATCTGTGCTCTCGGCGTAATCATTTGCAATATCGAACAATTCCCATTTGTCCTTGGCAAAATCTGATCCATATTTGTGCATCGCAACGGCGCGCCAATTGCCCGCCGTGATCGCGCGCTGGCCGCGCAGTTCGAAATACTGGACCGCGCGGGTCTTCGCCGCCGGATTACGGAATGTGGCGCGGATCGACTTCCCGGCGACCGGAATCTGGATCTGTCCATTGACCGTCCGAGCAAAGCTGGCGTCGGCTGCATCGAGCAGCGTGGGTGCCAGATCCACCGCATCGACAAACTGAGTGCGCACGGCACCCTGATCGCGAATGATGGCAGGCCATGAAATGATCAGTGGCGCACGCACACCCCCGGCGTAGGGCCATGCCTTGTAGCGGCGAAACGGCGTACCCCCTGTCCAGGCCCAGGGGCGGGGATATTGGGCGTGCAACGTACCCGATCCGATTTCGTCGATCCGTGCGCGCTGTTCGGCGATGCTGAATTTTCCGACGCGGTACATTGTCTCGAAACTGCCGGTCGGACCGGCTTCCGATGCGGCACCATTGTCGGATAGCAGCACGATGAGCGTATTGTCATACTGGCCTGCTGCTTTCAGCTGCTGGATTACTCGACCGATCTGTTCGTCGGTATGTTCTAGGAACCCGGCATAGGCCGCCATGTGACGTGCAAAGACCGCTTTCTCGTCATTACTTAGGGTATCCCAGGCACGATCAGATGGTGCGCGGGGCGTCATCATTGTGGCCGACGGGATGATACCGATCGCCTTCATCCGGGCAAATCGTTCGGCCCGGATCGCGTCCCAACCCTTTTCATAAACGCCACGATAGCGCTCGATATAGGCTGGCGGGACCTGGATCGGCGAATGGGTCGCACCCAAGGCGAAATAGAGGAAGAAGGGCTTGTTCGACGGCCCGCTGATATCAGCGATAGCGCGATCGGCCATGTCGGCGGTGAAATGATAGTCCGGCTTGTCGGGCTTTGGCACCTTGCGGTTTCCATCAATCAGATCGGGGCGAAACTGATCGGTCCAGCCAGTGTAGAACCCATAAAAACGATCGAACCCGCGCTGTAGTGGCCAAGACGCATTGTTGCCGGGCGACCCATCTTCATATTCCGGACCCAGGTGCCATTTGCCGACGCCATAGGTGCGGTAGCCCGCCGCCTTCAGCGCCTGTGGCAGCATTTGCGCGTTCCCCGAAATCTCGCCCCGGTCGCGGGTCGGGTCGTCTCGACGGGTAACGGTGGGCAGATCCGCCATCTGAACGGTCTGATTGTTGCGACCGGTCAGCAATGCCGCGCGGGTTGGTGAACACACCGCCTTGGTATCGAACCGGTTGTAACGCAGGCCGCTTGCCGCCAACGCATCAATGTGTGGCGTGCGTATTTCGGAGCCATACGCGCCCAGATCGGAAAAGCCGGTGTCATCCAGAACGATCAGGACGATGTTCGGGCGGGCGGGCGTGGGGGATTTTGGGGCCGCGATTGCTCCCGACCAGGCCAGCCCCGCGCTCAGCACCGATGCGGCAAGGAAGAAACGCTTGTTCATTTCGCCGCACTTCCTCTCGCAGGCTGCGGTGCGGCGGTCGGAGTCCGCCGCACCGCAGATCATAACCTTCCAATCAGAACTTCACGCCAAGGGTCGCACCGAAATAGCGGTCCGCATCCTTGTTGAACGTGCCGACCAGATCGAAATTGCCCCCCAGAAACGAGGTATGCCCGATACTGGTGAGATAGTTTTCATCGAACAGGTTCTTGACAAAGACGGACAGGCTGTAACGGCCATCAATCTGCTTCACGCCGATGCTGGCGTCGACGATCGTGTAGGCAGGCTGCTCCAGCAGCGGATCCTGCTCGACCGAGAAGTTCATTGCGCTCTGGAAGTTGACGCTGAACTGCACGAATCCGGCAAAGTCGGTTCCGGCAAATTCCGTTTCATAGCGCGGCGCGATACTGATCTTCCACTTCGGGCTGACCGGCAACGTCGCGCCGCGGAGGTTTTGCGTCGGCGTAACGCCAGCCGCCGTGCGATAGCAAATGTTGGTCGGCTTCCCCGTCAGAATCGGGGCTGCAGCATTAAACTGCTGCGGGCAGTTCAGGCCGTCAATGTCGATCCTGGCATCCGAATAGGTGACGGCACCAATGAAACTGAAATGGTCGTTGGGACGCACCGTCGCCTCGATCTCAAAGCCCTTGGTACGCGACGCACCAGCATTGGTCGAGACGAACTGCACCACGCCAGCGTTGATGTCAGAGCGGTTCGCCTGCACCTGCAGATTGGTGTAATCGGCGAGGAACAGGGCGCTGGCGATGCTCAGGACGCCATCCGGGGTGCGGCCCTTGAAGCCGATTTCATAGGCGTTGACATGTTCCGGCTCCAGCACACTCTGCGCAGCCAGATTGGCTCCGATCTCCATTTCATAGCCCAGCCCCTTATAGCCGCGCGTGAAGCTGGCATAAACCTGCGCGTCCCGGCTGAACTCATATTGCAGACCGGCCTTTCCGGTGACTGCGGTATCATCGGCGGTGATCGAACCGCTGACCGGAGCGTTGCCCGGCAGGACGGCATCGCCCGGCACAAATGGCGAGACGCGACTGCCGCCGTTGGTGCCCTTCTCATATTGCACGCGCAAACCACCGATTGCCTTCAGGCCACCGGCGATGCGGTATTCGACCTGGCCGAATGCGGCAAAGCTGTCCTGCTTCAAACGGATGCTGCTCGCTGACGATTGGTAGACCGTGTTGGCCGGCGCGCAAGGCTGGCCAAAAGTGCCGGCAGTGCAGCGCACGCGGCGGCGGTCAAATGGTCGCAAAATGTCCGAGTGCATGTAGAACACACCAGCGACATAGTTGAAGTCACCGCCGCCATTATTGGCGATGCGCAGTTCCTGGCTGAACGCGCTCAGATCCAATCGTCCACTGTTACGGCTCCAGTCGGCATAGGCCGCAGTCGATCCCACGAACAGTGGTACGGCGCTGTTGATGCGCTCGATCGGCTGGTTCACGTCGAGATAGTAGCTCTGATAGGCCGTGATCGACGTGAGTGTGGCACCGCCAAGGTCCAGATCCGCCTGAAGCGAATAAGTCTGCTGATCGCTGTTCGAATAGGTCACCGTCTCATCATTGAGCGTGCGGTTCTCGCGGGTCGCGTTGATCGGACCGACGAGCGTCTGCAAGTTCGGGTTGGTGATCGCAATCCAGGTCGATGCGCAGCAATCGGCCTCAGTCTTGCGATACTCGGCGGCCAACATGAAGTTGAGATTTTCGGTTGCGTCCCATTCCAACTTGCCACGCACACCCCAGGATTTTGATCCATTGTCCCAATCATTGGTGGCGATGTTGCGCGCGACGCCGCGCACATCATTGTAAAAGCCCGTGACGCGTGCACGCAGCGTGTCGCTGAGCGGCCCGGACACGGTACCGCGGAGACGATACTCGCCATATTCGGCAATTGTAGCTTCAGCCCGACCTTCAAAATCGCGCGATGGGCGCGCCGTGGTCACACTCACAACGCCAGCCGTCGCATTCTTGCCGAATAGCGTGCCTTGCGGCCCGCGAAGCACTTCAACGCGCTCGATATCGGCCAGGTCGGTAAAGCCCTGCGTTTGCCGAACCGCGACAACGCCATCGACGACGGTCGAGACCGACGCTTCGACGCCCTGCCCGAACAGGGCGGTGCCGATGCCGCGGATGCGGAAGCTGGAATTGGTTGGGGTCGCGCCCTGCTGGAACGTCAGTGATGGCACCGCCTGAACCAGCGAGGCACTGTCGTTGATCTGACGGTCAGCCAGGGTGTCGGAGGTTACAACGCTGACGGCGAGTGGCACATCCTGAAGGCGTTCAGTCCGCTTCTGCGCGGTAACGACGATTTCGCTTGTATCGCTTTCGCCCGCTACATGTTCCGGGGATGCCGCCGGGTTGCTGTCTTGCGCATACGCCGGAGCAGCCTGCACAGCGAGGGCCGCCATAATGCCGAGCATCGAAGTTCCCGACAGGCACCGCAGATTCGTAAAAGCGCGCATAGTCCCCCCCTGTGATGCTGCCGGAGCATGTTCCGGCATTGCAAACCGACCGTGTTATCCGGCCTACTTGTACCGGTACATGTTTCGCGCAACGCCGGAAGTCAACCGTTATATGTAACGGTACATATTTTTGGAGCCGGGGGCGCGGAGCGTTTGGAGCAGGTACAATTTGCGATTGTGAGGCAGAGGAACTTGGCTATGCAGACGGTCAATGCGGGGCATGAATGGCAAAGCCAATTAACAAAAACATCACGATAAGGACGGTTGCGGAACTCGCGGGCGTTTCGCCGATGAGCGTTTCGAATGTGCTCAACAACCGGCACAAGGTGCGCGAAAGCACACGCCTTGCAGTGATGAAAGCCGTCAAGGCACTCAATTATTCGCCAAACCCTGCGGCGCGGTCGCTTGCCGGTTCGGGTACGACCCGGATCGGTCTGATCTATCGTAATATCGAGAACGCCTTCCTCAGTTCGATCCTGCTCGGCAGTCTGCGCACCACGAACCAGATGGGCGCGCAGCTATTGCTGCAGCCGCTGGAGTGCGGCGATACGAACGAAATTCGAAACGGCATCGACACGCTGATCAATATGGGCGTACAGGCGATCCTTGTCGCACCACCTTATTGCGAAATTGCCCATGCCAACGGTCTGACGGTCGATCTGCCGGTGCCGCTGATCGCAATGTCCCCGGGGGATGATCTGGCTGACGAATACTGTATTCGAATCGATGATTTTGCAGCCGCCCGCGACATGACCGAATATCTGATCGGACTAGGTCATCGCGATATCGGATTTATCCGGGGGGCCGAGCATCATCTGATTAGCGATACGCGGCGCGACGGCTATCTTGCTGCGCTTGCCCATGCCGGGATCGCCTCCCGCCCCGAATTGATCGTCAATGGCGAAATGACGTTTGAATCCGGGCTGGACGCGGCGCAGACGCTGCTGGCGTTACCCGACCGCCCCACCGCCATTTTCGCGAGCAACGATGATATGGCAGCGGCCGTGATCTCGCTTGCGCACCGTCGTGGTCTCGACATTCCACGCGATTTGTCGGTTGCCGGATTCGACGATACCCCCATCGCAATCAAGATCTGGCCCGCGCTCACCACCGTCCGCCACCCCGGCGCAGACATCGCGTCGGAAGCGGCAACGCTCGCAATCATGCTGGCGCGAGGGGGGGCGACACCGGTGCGGGAAGCGATCCGCCTGAATTATCAACTGGAGATCCGGGGATCGACCGCTCCGCCAGGTTCGAGCCAGACAGGCTGAACTGATGGGGTAGCCCGCTCCGCCAGCGCAACATCGCGCCGGTGAGGCATCATATAATGCCATGGCCAGTTCGCCCGCATCGGAAATACTTTATCACTTCTCGGCGGGTCTGAGCTGGCGTGAAATTTCGGTCTGTCCGTCAACCATTTTCCGGACGCGTTCGAGAGCCTTGTTAATCATGGGATCGGGACGCGTGGTCAGGGCGTCGGCCTTGGCAAGGAAATTCAAAGCGGTCGTCGGATCCTCCGGAACAAGAACCTCCTGGCAGACCCCGAGATTGAACAGGAGGTTGATGCTGCCCGTATTGGCGGGGGTGTTCATGCTCTCCCAGTCGCTGCACGCACGGTCGAGGCGCTTGGCCTTGGCGAATTCAGACGCACTGCGGAACTTAACCTGATCCTCTTTGCTCAGCTCAGGCGCACGCTGTTTGAATTCGACCACGATCTTAAAGTTATAGGGTGATACGTCGTAACGAATGGCATCTGCGACTTCAGACCGAACGCTTGTCAGCAGTCCGGCATCGGTCGAAATCTGATTTTCCTCACTATCCGCCTCGTTCGGATTCTTCTTGGTCGTTCGCTTGAACATGTCGCCCAAGGTCTTGCCAAAATTGCTGACCGCATCGGCCACGGTACCCTGGAACTGAACCTGACCGTCACACAGGATGTAGTTTCCGCTCTTTGCGACCGTCCGGGAATAGACGATCTGCCCGGTCGCCACGTTGATGATCCGCGGGGTCACCGAATAGTTGATGGTGGTGTCGACGCAGGCGACCGGCACCTGCACCATGTCGCACTTTCCCTCGCTGTTCTTCTTGCAGACCGACTTGGTCTGGGTGAAGTTGCGCCGACTGATCACTGCGCCGGTGACCTCACCGGTATAGATTGCGGAAACGCCCAAACGCTGGCCAAGGCGCACCGCTGAAGCAACTTCGCTGCTCGGGCCGACGACCGCAACCGGGGCAGCACCCTTGCGCCCCTTCGTCCGTGGTGGCGGAGTTGGTGCCGGCGGCGTGTAGTTCATTCCTTCCAGGGTTTTGACCTCGAAATAGGGTCGCCCATCCAGAGTCGATGAGCGCAGCGCGCCGACAAGGGCGCTGGTGAACGCCTCTCCCTCGACGCCGCGGAACGGCAGAACCGCGAGCGAGGTCAGTTTTGCCGCTTCTCGGTTTTTCGCCGGGAAGCGGGCGTCATATTCGACCTTCTGCGCGAGCGCGGACGGCACGACTGCGATCAGGCCAAGGCATAGCAGCATTTTACTACAGGGCATGGGCGCGCTCACTCCGGGCTAGGGTCTTAGAATGGCCGTCGTCTGACTGACCCCGCGCTGTACCGTCAGGCGAACCGCCGCTTTGCCAGTCAGCGCATCGGCCAGGGTCTGCGAAGCGCCGCGAGTCATGTCGATTACCTCGCCGTTGATGCGGATGATCAGGTCGCCGCCAAAGACGCGGCCCTGGGCTGGCGAGTTAGGCTGGACCGTGGTGATCCGGATGCCTTGCACTGCCCCCGTTTCGCGTCGCACCACGATGCCCAGCTTCGGCACCAGTTCCGGCGCATCGCTGATGACCGGCGCAGCGGCGACGGATACCGTCGCAGGCGCCGGCAGTTGGGACAGGTCGTGAATCCGCTCTCCGGCAAGACCAAAATATCGCCCCTTGGGATAACGTTCCTGATATCTTCGACAAGGAGCGGCGGTGACACTGCGGCTGCACAACTCCCAGGCCGCCGTCTCCAGATCAGCCCCGGCTCCCGCCTCGGCAGGAGCCGGTTCGGAGCGCACTGCCGCTGTCGTTACCGTTGCCGCGCTGAACATCCAGTCAGGCTCATCGAATATGCCCTGCTGATCGGGTGCCTGTTCGGACCCGGTTCGCTGACGCACTTCGCGCGAAATTCGGCTGGGAAGCGAGCTTAGGCGCAGCGCAGGCTCGCGAATCAGCGTGGCGAGCGAGGCGGCGAACGGGCTGTTGGCCTGGCCGACGCCATCGGCGGCGGTTTCCCCCGGCTGGGTGGCCATCAAAACGACGACGTTGCCGGCGGCCTCTCGCGCCAGGCCACGACTGCCGAAACTGCGCCGGCCGGTGGCCCAACCACGACTCGCCTTGAAGGGATTGTTGCGGCACGCATCGAGGATGACCATCCGGACGGTGCGGGCCGGACTGACGACATCGGCGATCGCCGCCGCGCGAATAGCCTCGAACTGCAGATCTTCGGGTGCACTTCCGACGACGGTGGTGGGCAGCAGCCAATTGACCCCGTCGACCTCGACACCATGGCCGGCGAAATAGACGACCGCCACATCGGCCTTCTGCGCCTTGAGCCTGAAACGCGCGATCGACTGGCCGAACTGCGCGTAATCCGGGTCGATCACCTCGGTCACGTCAAAGTTGGTCGCGCGCAACGACTGGGCGATCAGCCGGGCGTCCTTGGCGGGGTTGGCGAGCGGCTGGACGCTTTTGTAGGAAGAAACACCGATCACCAGCGCGACGCGCACCTCGGCGGCGCTCGGCACAGAGGCGCAGCAAAAGAACGCCAGTGCAAAAAAGAGTCGTAAGAAAAACACGACGCCCCCAGAGTCCGATTCCCCATACCGGACCAAACAAGACTATCGGTTCACAACGCTCGATTCAACTATGCTGCCGGTGCATCGCACGATTATTGTTGCATGGAGCGTAATTCATACGTTTTCGGCGCGATGCCGGCTCGACAGGATCAGGTGACATTCGCTACGCTTGTTGGGGCTACCGAGAGGGGAAGGCAGATGCAGGCGCGCAACATGCTCATGGGGATGATGGCGCTCACGACGCTAACGGCGACGGCGGCGTCCGCGCAGGACATGTCGGCCGAGGAAATCCGTGCCAATATCGCAGCGCAGATTCGCGCCAAGGAACAGGCCGATCGCCCAGCAGCGGCCACACGTGGCCTGAAGCTCAACAATCATCAGGATGCCAAGGAGCCGCTCTATCCCAAGCCCGCGCCGGGCGGCAGCGCGTCGGCGCCGGCCCCTGCCCCGGATCCCGCCGCTGCTCCAGCGTCAGTACCCGCACTGGATCTGACGATCGGCTTCGATACCGCGTCCGATCGCATCCGGCCCGATGCAGCACCCACGTTGCAGAAAATGGCGGCAGTGCTCGGCGACGCGAGCCTGAACGGACATGTTTTCCTGATCATCGGCCATACCGACAGTCGCGGTGGTGCCGATTACAACCGCGCGCTTTCGCAACGTCGCGCGGCGTCGGTTGTCGCGGCACTGGTCAATCTTCAGGTGCCCCGCGATCGCATCGTGCCGCTAGGCATGGGTGAGGATCAGCCGCGTCAGGTCGACGGGCGCGCGCCGACCGATGCCGAAAACCGCCGGGTACAGATCAAATTGCTGCGTTAAGGACTGAACGCACACGTCAGCACTTGTCCTCCAGCGCGCCTGCTGCGGTGCGGCAGACGGCGCGATAGCGCAGCTGCAATACAGACAGTTCGGGCAGCCCCAGGCCGCGCAGGCGCTTTTCCAGCACCGCCGCATTGGCCACCGGCAAGGGCGTTGCGCGCGGCTGGATCGGCGGAGCGAGATCCCCCAGATCGTCCCGGCCGATCGGCTGGCTGGATGCGGCGCACGTGACGAACTCGCTCGTGCCGGGGGTTTCCGGCTCGATCGTATAGATGTCGGTCGGCCCCGGCAGGACCAGTGTCTCGCGCGGGGCGAGTACGTCGCTGCGCCGGTTCGGATTGGGGAAGATCCGCGTCGAAAGATTGTCGGCATCGGTGTAGAAACAGGTCACATGCGCATTGCGCACCACGCTGACCGCGAAGCTGGCACGACGATGCGTCAGAATCGTCGGAACATCGCTGTCGGCATCAATGAAATTGGGGCCATAGGGCGCGACCCGCAATCCCAACGGATTGGGTTGACGCGCCTCCGCAATCGTCGCCGTCGCGGGTGCGGCTGGCGCACCATAGCGCTCGCCATATAGCGCGTAATAGACTTCGAAACTGGGCAGGCCGAGCGGCGGTAAGCGTTGTTGCATCTGGAAGCTCGCAATCGCCTGTCGCAGTTCCTGGCTCATGCTGCCGGTGGGTGCGGGTCCGCTATAGAGCCCCCGTTCGCGCAATCCCTGCGCGATCAAGCGCAATTGTTCGGGCGATTTCATCCGGTCGAACGCCTTGCGCGCCGCCTGGATCGCCTGGGGATCGGACTGGGACAGGGTCAGGCAGCGCTGATACGGAACGCCCGACCATGAGCCGATCGACTGGATCAGGGTGAGGTCCACCAGCGCACGGACCGCCTGCATCGGCCCATCCGCTTTGGCAAAGTCGAGCGCAAGGAAACCGCCGACCACGCCGACGCTCGCACTCAAATCGCCGCCCTTGCTTTTCGTCTTGAGCGCCATCGAGACGCTCTGGGTCGTCGATGGAATAACCACGCCGTCAATATTCTGCATGAACAGGGTCATGCTGATCACCGAATCGAGCACCTGGCTGCGAAACCCCAGGCCGACCGGACCCACGCTGAGACCACCGCCGCCACCGGCCGAGCCCACCGCCTTCTCGAACGCGGTGATCGATCCGCCGACGATCAGCGTGTCGCCCCCCTGCTTCTTGAGCTCCTCTTTGATCGTACCTTCCGTTGCGATGCGAATCGTGAAGGTCCGGCTGCGTTCCGACATGCGCGCGAGCGCGGCGATCAGCATGTCGCGCGTGCTGACCCCGACTGTCTCCTCCTTGTCCAGCGGAGCAACGAAGATCGGGATATTCTTGGCGTAAGCGGATCGCTCCAACAGTTCGTCCATGCACCGCAAGGACGCATCGAAGTTCGAACTCGCCGATTCGGGAATCGACTTGGGTCGCGAATAAGTGGTGACCGCCTGTCCGGCAGCAACGGGCATCGGGGGCAACATCAATGCAACCAGCGAGAGCATCGCTGTCGCAACCTTCACTGTTCGCATGTTGCCCCCAATACCCCGATTACTTGCCTTTTCGCATATGCGCCGGGCAGGCGCTACCCGAAACGACGGTGAGATTGCCGACATGAGTCGGCTGATTGGAGTCGGTGCCGATGTTCACATCGCCGTCCTGACAGATCGTCTGCGGCCGATATTGCTGGCCGCCGGCCATCGAACGGGCACGATAGATCTTCGCCTGTTCGCTGGCGCCGACCAGGGCCGATACGGCACCTTCATTTCCCGGCGGCGTCGCCTGGCGCTGCTGCCGCTGCGCCTGTTGCTGGAATGCAAACTGGGCATTGGCAGGGGCGATGCTGGCGACGATCAGCAAGGGGAGGAGAAGGTTCTTCATGGCTGGATTCCTTTCGATGGGTGAAACGGGCTGCGGATCAGCAGACCGCGCCGGACGTGCCGATGCGGACGCGCGGGCGCGAGTAGAGCCCGAAATTATAGGCCACCACGGTTCCGGCGGACCCGCTGGCGCGGCTCCCGCCGGCGCCGACTGCCCCCACCGCGACGCAGGTGGACGTGCCTGGCAATGGCGACAGGGCCACGACCGAACCCGCGCTGCCCCGGGCGCTTGCCGATCCGCTGGTACGGGCACCCGAGATCGTCCCGACCAGCGTCTTCGCCCGGGCACCCGCACTCAGCGCAACAGCGGTCTGCGACCCCACCGTCGCGCTCGCGGTCGCCGATCCCCCGGTGCGGGTGTCGGCGATGGTTCCGGCCGCGTTGGTCGCGCTGGTGCCATGGCCGATCGCGACCGTGGTCTGGGTGCCGGTCTGGGCGCTTGCCGTCGCCGACCCGCCGATCCGGACGCTGCTGCCGTTGAACTGGGCGAACGCGGCGGGCGAGGTTGCCGCCAGCGCTGCGATGGACAGAAGCAGAAGAGAGAATGTGGATCGCATGTCGATGCCTCCTTGTTGGTAACATACGGGGCATGGCGGGGACGATGCGCGGATTGGGCGGTCGGCGTCCAAATCCATCATCTGGCAATCGCGCACGACGCATTTTTCGATGTCCGCGCATTTTTTTGCACAGCCCGCAAATCCTCCCCCTCATGTCAGCGTCGAGGCCGAGAGGGACTTGGCCACCGCGGACCCGCCAGGGCCGTGACCACCAAGAGGAGGTTTTTATGAAGACGTTTCGTTTCGCCGCAATCTCGTTTGTCGCCCTGATGCTGGCCAGCCCCGCAGCGGCACAGATCAACGGCAGCAGCGTGAAGATCGGCCGTGATGCCAATATCAGCGTTCAGCAGGACGGCCCGGTGACCACCGTCGCGATCGGGTCGAAGGCCGAAGCCCACACCGCCACCGGCGTGGTTGCAGGCGACGTCACTGTGGGACGGGATGTCAACATCAACGTCCGTCAGAAGGGGCCGGTGACCACGGTCGCAATCGGGTCGGAGGTCCGCGCCACTACCGCGACCGGCGTGATCACCTCCAAGCCGCTCTGGTAATCGAGCGCCGCCCCGTCGGGTAAAACCGGCGGGGCGGCCCTTTCAGTCCGGCAATCATTCCCGTGAATAGTTCAATTCGGAACGTGGAGCGATTCGGATCTTGATCCGCAATGCGCCATATTGACTTCCACACCGTGGTGTCGGACCCTCGATTGGACAAATTCGCAAGGGGGCGGCGAAATGGGAACCAACGAAGAGCAATGGCTTACTTATCGGTGGCCATATCTTCGTGACGCCATCCGCGCGATTTTCATGCGTCATTGTGACATGGCGATCCGGGATATTGTCACTTCAGGCACTATTTCAGGCGTGAGCTGGAAGGATTTGATCGCGGCGGCGCTCGCCGAGCTGAGCCGCCAGCGACCGGCCCGTCCGGACCTGTGCGCCGCGGCGCTGGACCTGCTTGCAGAGCCCGCCCCCCTGCGCACGGCGCTGGAGGACGGGCGCAAGCTGCTGATGGCGGACGATAGCGGGGCTGCGCGCATCCACCTGATCAAGCGCGGCCTTACGCGCATCCGCAACATCCGGATCGGCGGCACCGAGCATCGCGGTCGGACCTGGGCGCTACTCGACCGGATCAGCCGGGAAGTCGCTTTGGCCCAGGCGGCCGACCATCGCTATGATCTCGACCGCTGTTCGAAGGGCCATTTCATCGACCTGCTCGACTATCTGCGGGCGAACCATGCGCACGACCGCAATCTTCCCCGGACGCTGGAAGGAATCGAGGACTATTTCCAGGAGTTTTGCGGCGACTGTCGCGACGCGCCGCTGGAAGACGGCATTGAGGGGCGCGCCGGTTCCGATATTCTCGCCTTGCCCGATGCGGCTGCCCAGGGTGCGCGACTGGAACTCTGCCTTGAGGGTCTGGCAGCGGAGGAGCGCGAATATATAGCGGTCAAATTCGAACTGGACCGGTCGGCGCCCGGGACCAGCGTGCTCGCATTTTGCACGCGTCGCGGCATCGAACGCACCCGGTTCGGACGCATCGTCCAGGGCGCACTGCAAAAACTCAATGCCTGCCTGACGGGCAAGATCGAGCAGGATTATCCAGATCTGCTCGGATTCCGTTCAGCATGGCAAGACATTTAGGGTCATTTCATGGACGAGAACCTATCGCGGTTGCTGGCGGCAACCCTCGAATATCAACACGAGCCCGATATCGCGTTC
This sequence comes from uncultured Stakelama sp., assembly GCA_964638925.1. Classification (GTDB taxonomy): domain Bacteria; phylum Pseudomonadota; class Alphaproteobacteria; order Sphingomonadales; family Sphingomonadaceae; genus Sphingomonas. Next base: position 24,084 of record CAZWZP010000001.1, read on the forward strand.
GACGATCTTGCATTTGCACGATCCGTCCGCGACGCGATGGCGGCGGGCACCGCCGAACAGGATTTCCCGGCGGAGGTGACCCAGCTGATCTGGCGCTCCCCGACAGCGCGGTCGATCTTCCTGCAACTTCGTGCCGAAGTGGCAGCGTCCGCCCGGCGGCGCTGGCGCGAACGCGGCTTTTCGACCGAGCTGATCCGCATGGCGGCCGACAGCGCTTCGGACGAGAGCGAGACGTTCAGCAACGGCGGCATCGCGATGCACAGCGTTCGCAACGCGGCGACCGGCCGGTGGCTGATTTCGGTGCGCCTGACAGCTGAGGCGCTCGACGATCTCCCGCCCTGTCTGAGAGTCCGGGTGACCGATCGCGGCGGCAAGGTCTGGCTGGAAGGGGTGCTGGACCGCCATGGCGGACTCGATGGGTTCTGGGATGACCCCGAAACCACTCCCCGCGAGCGGGCCAGAGCCTATGGGCTCAGTTTCGATTTCCTCTGACCGCCATGCCCAGCAGTCCAAGTCGTTCGGTCACCTTTCCCGTGGTGGGACCACGGGGCGTCGCCTTTGCCGAGGTGCATGTCGAGCGACTTGCCGCGCTGAACCGGAGCGAACGCTTTGCAATCGCCCCGGGTTTTCCCGATGTGGTCGACATCCTGCTCGACGCCCGCGCGGATGACGATGCCGCACGCCGACTCGACGGCGTGACAGTGGTGTTCGGCGGGGATCGTTTCAGCGGGCGCAGCTATGGATTGGCGCTGGCAATCGCCGATCAGCGCGCGCGCACAACGGGGGCACCGGACAGCCCCGTCATCGCCACCGGGGTGATCCCGGCACGCGGCCGGGGCGTGATCGCGGCGGTGGAGGGATTCGCCGCCAAAAGCGAGGCGGTGCTTGACCATGTCGCAACAACCGCCGTCGCACCGACCTTCGCCTTTCCCAGGGACAATTGGGACACCGCCCCGCCCGAGCTACGCGCGCGCCTCGAACTGGCCCAGTCGTCGGGAGCGCTCACACTTCTGCCCTGCGCGAATGTGGGGGATGCAGCGCGACTATGGCGCGTGGTCGATCGCAGACGTCGGCGGCGGCACGCGACGCTGGCAGCAATGCTCGCAACGTTGCTGCTGATCGCAGGGACATGGGCATGGTGGTACGCCAGCCTGACGCCGGTGCGTGCGTGCGAAACGGCAATTGGCGCGATTCCGGAGACTGGTGCCGCCCCGGAGTTGGTAGCACGCGCGGCGCGGGCGTGCGACCAAGCCGTTGCACGGTTCCCGGACAATGGTCGTATACAGTTCCTGCTCGGACAGGTTCGTGCCTATGATGGAAGCGAGATGCGCGCCGCACAGGCCTGGCACCGGTCTGCGGAGCTGGGCGATATGGACGGCATGGCGGCGCATGGCCGCCACCTCTGGCATTCCGCGCAAGGCAATGGGGCTCAACGGACAGAGGCGCGTCGCTGGCTGGTTCAGGCCGCCGCCGCAGGATCTCCGGACGCGGCCGATGATCTTGGCTATATGGCAATTGACGCCGGGAAGGCCCAAGAGGCACAACAATGGCTCGCGCGAGCACGGAAATTGCGCGAAGCGCGGGAGGAACCATGATCTACGCGGCGATCTATCCGGCGCTCGCGTCCCTGCTCGTTTCAGCGATGGCGATATCCGGAGCTGTTCATGCCCAGGATGATGCACGCGGATTGACTGCGTCCAGATCAAGCGCACAATCCCCCGAAGCGGCCGCCATCGGGCTCGTTGCCCGTCTCGACCGCGCCGACCCGACTTATGCCGTGGGAGAGGAGCTGCGGCTGACGATCACCACCGCGCGGGCTGCCTCCATCGAAGTCTGGGAACTCGACGCCAAGGGCGTGCTGAGCAAGATTCTTCCGGCCGTCGGCCATACCCTCGACACCCAGCCAAACACGCCGATGACTCTCCCGCCGCACGGCATGAACCTCAGGGTCGGCCCGCCCAAGGGCGTATCTGAACTTCATATCATCGCGCGTACGCCCGTGGCGACATCACGCTCGATCGGCAATGCGGGAGCCAAGTTCTTCGCCAAATCGCTTCGTGCAGAAGTGCGACTAAAATACACAATCATGTGATTGCAGTCCGTCGCCCGGCATTTCAGCCCCGGGCAGCAACGAGACGCCCCAGCGCAGCGCGGAGCGACGGCCTGCGCGCATTCACGTTGCAGCTACCATCCGGGCGATCGTTTTGGGTGCAATTCGCAGCAGCGTCGGGAGGAACCGTGTTGCGCCGATCAGCGCGACGCGTTCGCGGCGAGCGAGACTGTCAAGCGTTGCGGCCGCCACCTCCTCAGCAGAAACTTTACGAACATTGCGGTGCGCCGTGGCCGGCGTATCGACGACCGGCGGGATCACTTCGAGCACATGCATGCCGCGCGGTTCAACCTGGCGCCGCAGCGCCTCGGCAAATGCGTGCAGCCCGGCCTTCGCGGCACCATAGGTCGGCGCACGGGTCGGCGATACGAGCGCATAGCCCGACGAGATAAAGACCAGCGCTTCAATCTCCGGGCGCACGGCCAGCGCCTGCGCGGTGAGTTGCACGGGCGCGATGAGGTTGAGTGCAAATTCGCCCGTGAGATCGTCGAGATCGACGCCCCCCGTCGCGAAATCACGCTCGGTCAGGCGACCCGCATTGCTGACCAGGATATCGAGCCGACCGAACCGCGCCACCACCTGATCCAGCACATGCTTCTGCGCGACCGGATCGCGAACGTCCGCTGGAATTGCCAGCGTTGCGGGATAGGCGGCTTCGAACATGTCAAGGCACGCGGGCGACCGCGCGCAAATCGCGACCTGAGCGCCCTCGCGCAGAAACGCCTTGGCCAGCGCGAGTCCGATGCCGGAAGTGCCCCCGGTAATCAGCGCAACCTTGCCGGCGAATCGTTGATGGACGGAAATCATCGCTTTGGCGTCTCGTGTGGACATTGGGGTTCCTGATGGATTGCTGACTGCGCGGCCTGGGCTATTCTCGGTAACCGCGCGGAAGCAGGCTGAGGCAGGTGACCGCACCGAGCCCGGCGATCACGGCAGCGATGATCAGGTTCTGCACCGCCGCCATGACCGTCGCGGTGACCATCGGGAACAGGCCCAATATGCCGATATATGTCCGGACTTTGGGGTCTGGTGGCGTAGGCCGATCGTACCGAACGTGATTTCGGATCGGGAACATGTGCGCAAGTCTCTCTGATAATGCTGGATGTGAACGCCGACTTCACCGGCAGCGGGCGCGGGCGTCTGCGCCAGGCAGTATTACGCCCGCGCCCCGTTGAAGGAGGGCGGCCCCGGCCTAGAACCGGAAAGTAACCCCGGTCAGCACCTGGTGCCGGTCGTACAGACCGTCGCCGTCGCTGAGGTCGGAATAGCGATATTCGAGCCGCGCTGAGATCTTGTCGGTAACCTTGCGCTCAAGTCCACCGCCAATCAGCCAGCCGTTGCGGTCTTCAGAGGCGCTGTAGGATTCCGTCGTGACGTTGAGGCGCTCATTGGCATAGCCGCCGCGACCGTAGATCAGCGTCTCTGGCGTAACGAGATAGCCAGCCCGGGCAGTGAGATCGAACGAACGCTTCGGGTTCAGCAAGACCTGGTTGGCACCGCTTCCGCTGCTCAGCGTGTCGCTGGTTCCGAAGCTCGCCCCGATCTCGCCACCGATGACGAATTTCCCGATTTCCTTATCGTAGGCAACAAAACCGCCGATGACCGCAGAGTCCTTCGACGTGTCGATCGTCGTCAGGCCGAGGTCGGTTTCCGGATTGCGGACCTTGTTCTCAACCCACCCGGCCTGAACGCCCACCGACGGGCCATCGAAATTCTGTGCGTGTGCCACGCCAGTGACAGGAAGGGTGGCAAACATGGTAAGCATTGCGAACGAAACGGTCTTCATATTACTTTACCTTGGTTAAACGCATACAAATAGCGAATGTATTTCTGAAATTGCCGATCAGACCGGCTCATGTGTACGATCATTGTTGCTTCTATGATTTGTCTCGATCCCCTTTGAAGATGATTAGTGAGCGCCGCTGGTGTCGATGGGCCCCTTGGGTTTGGGCACGAGCCAGATGATCGCTGCGGAGGCACCGAGCGCGAGAGCGATCACGCCGAACATGTCGAGAGTCGCCAGCATGACGCTTTGGCCTTCCACGACGTAGGACAGCATGGTTCGTGCGGACTCGGGCGCGAGCCCCTGGCCGGTCATGGCGTCAACCGCCGCCTGACCGTGCACCATCGAATTGGCGATCTCGGTATTGTTGGTCCGGGTCGCATTCGACCATTCGCTCTGGATCAGCGAGGTCGCCACGGCACCCGCCAGGGTCCGCATGAAGTTCGAGATGCCGGCCGCATTGGCCTGTTCCTCGGCTTCGACGCTGGCCATGGCGAGGCCGGTGACGGGCACGAAGAACATCACCATGAACACGCCGGTGATGAGCGTCGGCCAGGCCATGTGCAGGAAGGTCACGTCATTGTTGAACCCCCACATGCGCCACAGCATGACGGCACCGAGGCCGAGGATGCCGAGGCACACGACGAGGCGCGGGTCGAACTTCTCCACCGCCTTGCCGACCAGTGGCGCGCAGACCACCGCAAGGATGCCCATGATCCCGGTCGCATATCCCGCCCAGGTGGCGGTGTAGCCCATATTGGTCTGCAGCCAGAGCGGCAGGATCACGATGCTGGCGAAGAAGGCACCGAACCCGACCGAATAGGTCGTCGCCGCACCGACAAAGCCACGATGGCGGAAGATCTTCAGATTGACGATCGGATGCTTTTCGGTGAGCTCCCAGATGACGAAGGCGATGAAGCCGACCAGCGCGACGATCCCCAGGATCTGGATATGGTGATCGTTGAACCAGTCCTTGTTGCGCCCCTCGTCGATCATGATCTGCAGCGCGCCGACCCAGATTACGAGCAGGGCAAGGCCGACCTTGTCGATAAAGGCAGGAAATCTGGGGTCGCGCTGTCCGAGCATCAGCATCATCAGAACCAGCCCACCGATTGCGGCGACCGGCACCTTGATGAAGAAGATCCATTCCCAGCCGTAGTTGTCGCAGATGATGCCGCCGAGGATTGGGCCGGCGACCGGGCCGATCAGCGTCGTCATCGCCCAGATCACCGTGGCGAGCGTCGCTTTCTCTTTGGGGAAAATGCGCAGCAACAGCATCTGCGAGAGCGGCATGATCGGCCCGCCGAACAGGCCGAGCAACACGCGCATCCCGAGCAACATACCGAGCGAGCTCGACATGCCGCACAACAGCGATCCGATCGCAAAGGCCAGATAACAGGTAATGAAGGTGCGCTGCGCGCCAAACTTCATCGCCAGCCATCCGGTCAGCGGCACCGTGATCGCCTCGGCGACCGCGTAGGACGTGATGACCCAGGTGCCTTGGGTCGAGGAGACGCCAAGGCTGCCGGCGATCGTCTGGATCGAAACATTCGCGATCGTCGTGTCGAGCACCACGAGGAAGTTGCCGAGGCCGATCAAAATTGCTGCGGCATAAAGCTTCATGCCGGTCAGCGGGGGGGCATCGCGGACCTCCCTCAGCGCTGTGAAGATGGACATGTCCCTGCCCCCTATGTGCCTGTTGGATTACTGGGCGGTGTGGACGGTCGCGGTCATCGACAGGCCGACGCGGAGCGGGTGCTGCGCGAGCTGCTTGGGATCGAGCGCAATGCGCACCGGAAGGCGCTGCACGACCTTGATCCAGTTGCCGGTCGCATTTTGTGCCGGCACCAGCGCGAACGCCGCGCCGGTACCGCCGGAGAAACCGACAACGCGGCCGGTGAATTCGACCTTCTCGCCGTACAGGTCCGAGGTGAGGGTCACGCTCTGGCCGGGCCGAATGTCGGTAAGCTCGACCTCCTTGAAATTGGCGTCGACATAGGCCGACTGGACCGGCACCACGACCATCATCAGCGCGCCGGGCTGAACCCGCTGCCCTATCTGAACCTGGCGGCGCGAGACGATGCCGTCGATCGGTGCGCGCACGACCGTACGCTCCAGATCCAGTCGGGCCTGGGCGAGCGCGGCGCGCGCCGCGAGTACGTCGGGATTCGTATCGACGCGGCCGTCGCCGATCAGGGCGCCATTGACGCTGCGGCTGCCCACGGCGGCCTCGCGATGGGCGAGCGCCTGGGCGGACATCGCCTGCGCGGCCTGGAAATTGGCGGCGGCGGTGTTGCGTGCATTGCGTGCAGCGGTCAGCTCCTCGGCGGAGATCGCCCCCGACTGGGCCAGATTCTCGCGCCGGCGCAAGTCGATCGTCGTGCGCTCAAGATCCGCCCCGGCTGCGGCGACCTGTGCCTTGGCGCGGGCGATATCGGCAGTCTGTGCGGCGATCTGTGACCGCCGTTCGCCATCATTGGCGACAAGGCTGCGCACGCGGCGCTCGGCCGCAGCCAGCCCGGCTTCGGCACGTGCGAGTGCGATGCGCGCATCGGTATCGTCAAGGCGGACGAGCACATCGCCGCGGCGCACCTGCTGGGCATCCTGCACCAGAACCTCGCGTACCGGGCCGCCGACCAGCGGCGTCACCTGCGCGATATCGGCGCCGACATAGGCATTGTCGGTGGTGACATGGCCGGCGTGCGCGGCCTCATAGACCTGGTAGCCACCGCCAGCGAGCAGAAGACCCGCTGCGAAGCTGATGAACAGCTTGACGCGCTTCGACTTGCGCCGGGCAGCGTCAAGCTGGTCCTGGACAGGGTCTTGCTGGTCGAAACTATGGTCGATTGCGGACATGGAACGATCTCCTAGGATTGAAAGCCGCCGCCAAGGGCGCGGATCAGAGCAACATCGAGCGCGAAGGCGCGGGTCTCGAGCTTTGCGACTGTCAGACGGGAATCGAGGACCCCCTCCTCAGCCGAAAGCACGTCGAGATAGGTTGAAAGCCCCTCGCGGTAGCGAAGCCGGGCGAGCCGGTTGGCTTCTTCAAAATTGGCCAGCGCGCGGCGCGAGTCCGACAGCCGCACAGCCAGCAGCTGCTGGCTGGTCAGCGCGTCGGCGGTCTGGCGCAGCGCCTCAATGACCTGACGATCGTACAGCGCGATCGCCTCGTCATATTGACCGCGGCTCGCGCGGTACTGGCCCTGGAGAGCGCCCCCGTGGAAGAGGGGGAGGCTTACCGCGGGCCCGGCGCTTCCAAAGGCAGATTTGTCCTTGAACACATTGTCGAAGCCGAACGCCTGGAACCCGACCAGCGCACTCAGGCTGACATTCGGGTAGAAGTCGGCACGGGCGACCTTGATTCGCTGCGCCGAGGCATCGGCACGGGCACGGGCGGCGGCGATGTCAGGACGTCGACCGATCAATTCGATCGACGCGGAGTCGGGAACGCCCTGCATTTCGAGTGCGGCGATCATCGGACGCCCGATGCGCTGACCACGGTCCGGTCCCGCACCGACCAAGGCGGCAAGCGCGTTTCGGGCGAGATCAATCGCCTCTTCGGTGGCGGCAAGATTGGCGCGCGCCTGATCGAGCCGGCCAGCGGCCTGACGCAGCGTCGCGTCGGTATCGAGACCCTGGGTCACGCGCTGCGCGACGAGTTGGCGCGTCTGGGCGCGGATATCGACCGCCGCCGCCAGGCTGTCGTGCTGCGCATAGAGCGCAGCCAGCTCGGCATAAGCGGAAGCGATGCCGGTGGTCAGCGCCAGCCGCGCTTCGGCGGCGGCATAGTGCGATGCCTGAACGTCCAGCTTGGCGGCGCGGAGCGCGGCGCGGTTCTTGCCCCACAGGTCGAGGTCGATCGACATGCCAAGACCGACGCTGCCGGTATCGTTCCAGCCGCCCGGCACGGCCTCCGCTGGGACGCCGTTATTCTTGCTGAGCTTCACCGCCTGGGCGCTACCGACGGCATCGACCGTGGGGAGCAGCGCTGCGCCGGCCCGCCGCGCAAAGCCCTCTGCAACGCGGATTCGCGCGGCGGCGACCGCAAGGTCGGGTGCGCTGGTCAGCGCTTCGTCGATCAGCTGCGCAAGCTGCGGATCGCGATATCGACGCCACCAGCCGTCGCCCGGCCATTCCGAGCCGGTGCCCGCCAGTGAATCCGTTGCGGCGACAAGCGGGGACGTATTCCCCGCGGGCAGCGGCCCCAAATCCGGGACCGGGGCGCAGGCGCTTGCAGCAAATGCAAGCAGGAGTGCCGCGCAGCGGGGCCGCGCAGAAGAGAAGCGGATCATCGTGGATCACCCTGTTTCTAGAACTTGTACCGTACGGTCTAGTCTAGTTAAGCGCTGCTTGTCAACGGGAAGAATGGACTCTATGGTACGCTTTAGATTTGAGGGAGTTAGCGGCCATGGCGCGGATGAAGTCCGACGAGAAGCGACGCGAGATCGTGCGAGTCGCGGCGCTGGCGTTCCAGGAACTGGGGTATGAGCGCACGTCGATGCTGACGATCGCCGAACGGCTTCGCGGCTCCAAGCAGACGCTCTACAATTATTTCCCGTCCAAGGAAGATCTGCTGCGCGCAGTGCTCGACCTGGATGTCAGCGAGGCCACCGAGCAGGTGCTGGACTCGTTTCTCGCCGAATCCGACCTGCGCAAGGGGCTGGAGCGGATGGGTCAGATCCACCTTCAGCGCCAGCTTTCCCCGCTGGCGATTTCCAATATGCGCATCGTCGCGACGCAGCCGGCGCAAACCCGGATCGGCGAGCAGTTCTACTCCAATACGCTGCGCACGGCGTGGCAGCGCTTTGCCGATACTCTTGAGTCGTTGATGGTCGAGGGAAAGTTGCGGCGCGCCGATCCCTGGCTGGCGGCGATGCATTTCAAGGGGCTGTTGTTGCAGGATCTGCTCGAACGCCAGCTGCTGGGTGCGTGCGTCACACCAGATCCGCAGGAGATCGAGGCTGCAGCGACGCAGGCGGCCGACGCGTTCCTCATGATCTATGGCCCGACACCCGCGACCCGGGACGCCGTGAACGCCTGACCGCGCAAGACGGGCTGCGCCCGCGCCATTTATCCCTTTACGCGCCGCAATAAATAGACTAGACCGTACGGTACATACAGCGGATGCGAGTCGTTGCGTGGATCTTTATCGCAGCACGATGCGCTTGGGGCTGGAGGCCGTCTCCCCCATATTGCACCGGTCTTCAGTCCCTGCCCTGCCCGCGCCACCCCACATGGCGCGGGCAGGGCACAATCTAGCAGCGAGCGACGCCATGCGCTGATCGCGTTTCTCGCGGTGTCGGCACCTCATTGGCAGTGCGCACCTCGATCCGCCTCTGGCATCCTCGGAGGGAAGACATTGAATGCGCGTGCGTACCGAAAAAAAGCGGAATGAGATCATCCGGATCGCAGCGGAGCTGTTCGATGCGATGGGCTATGAGCGTACATCAATGTCCGCGATCGCCGCGCAGATGGGCGGCTCAAAGGCAACGCTTTACCGCTATTTCAGCTCGAAGGAGGAGCTGCTGCGCGCGATCCTCGATCGCGACGTGAATGAAGAGGCCGACCGATTGATGCGGGAACTGCTGTCGGAGAAGGACTTGCGCAGCGGTTTGGTCCGGCTCGGCATCGCCTATCTCACCGGCCAACCGGGCCGGGCAGCCAGCATCCGCACGGTCGCGAACCAACCGATCGCCCAGGATTTCTATGAAAGCGGGCTTCGTCCGGCGTGGCAGCGCCTCGCCGACCGATTTGCCACGATGATGAAGGACGGCCGGCTGAAATTCGCGGACCCGTGGATCGCAGCGATGCACTGGAAGGGGCTCAACGAATGGGACAGCCTCGAAAAACACCTGCTCTGCGCACGCGCAGAGGCCAATTCCAATGATGTTGTCAGCGCTGCTACGGCCGCCGCAGATGCATTTCTCGAGGTCTATGCAATCGGACCGGAACGTCGGGAATAGTGGCGACCGCCGCGTCGCATGTCGAGCGCGCCGCGTGGCGGCGCAGAGGCGCTTAAGCGGTTCGCATCCGCGCCGAATCGGTCGTCATGCCGATTTTCGGACCAGCCCAGGCAGGGTCAGGCCGGCAAGCAGCACGATGTGGCAAAGCAGCGTGAGCAGCGCGCATAGTGCCAGGAGATGGGTCAACGCGCTTTCCGGCCCCTGTACCAGCAGCGCAGCCGATGCGAACATCATCTCCTTGTTCGGCACGAGCGGGAGACGCGAGGAAAGCAGCCGCATCGCCGCAAAGAACAGCCATGTTCCCATCGCGACCTGCGGCATCGCGAAATGCCAGGCCAGGATCGACAAGGCCAGGATCGCAAGCGAGCGGATGAGATGCATCCCGAACACCCACCACAAGGAGGGGGGCGGAAGCGACAGCAGCCGCTTCGAAAAGATCAGGAACGGCAGGCACATCAGCACCATCAGCGCACCGGATGCGGCGAGCCAGTGACCGGTAATCATCGGCCGCCACGCCTGCTCGAATGGCAGCAGCAACAGGATCGCGAGCAATGTCACAAGATTGCCGGCGAGCGCCGACAGGATTGCGACGTCCTTCACCGCACCGAACGGTGCCGAGACATTCTGTGCATGGTGCCGTACCCAGGCATAGAAATAGGCCTCGCCCGAATAGCCGACGAGCACCTCATTCGCGATCCGCTTCTTGTGGAGCGCGGCAATGCCGGCGCGAGGGATGTGCCACAGCCGCCTGAAGATCAGATAATCGAAGCTCGGCAGCGCGAGATAGGATAAAGCGAAGGCGAGGTAGAAGAGCGGGTTGGTCGGGACCGCATGGTTGAGTGCGTCGAACCCGGACATATAGAGCCCGCGCCCCAGCCCAGCCACCATCAGCAACGTCAGCAATCCGCCAAGGATCAGCGGCCAGCCGCCACGCTGCTGCTGATCCAGCGACAGGGCAGGTGCGAACATGCCCGTTCTCCTAGCGTGCCAGCGAAGCCGGGCCGATGTTCCAGCGGGAGGCTTCGCTGATCCGCTGAGTGCGCCGCGCCAGCGCTGCCGGATAGATTGCACCGAACAGCGTTCCGAAGGTCGCGCTCCAGTCGAACTGCTCGGCATGGGCGCGCGCGCGGACACCGATTACCGCGGGTCCGTCACGCCACACGCGCAGCACATTGGCCGCCATCGCATCCGCGTCGTCCACCGCGCCGAGATACCCCAGCCCCGCTGGCACACGATCTGGCATGGCCCCGCCCGTCACGCCGACTACCGGAAGCCCCGCCGCCTGCGCTTCGATCACCGAAATGCCGAAGGTCTCGTCCGCCATTCCGGAGACGTAGATATCGCTCGACGCCAACGCCCGCGCCAGGCGCGCCCGATCCGGCTCAAAGCCAGGAAAGGCGATCGGTAGCCCGCGGCACTGCTCGATCAGCGACTGGCGCAGCTTGCCATCGCCGATCAGCACCATCGCCGCACCAAGCTCGCGCGGCAGCTTGCGGAACATCGCGACGAGTGTGTCGGCACGCTTTTCATTGTCGATCCGACCCGCATAGACGAGCAGCGGCCCGGTCCCCGGCAGCCCGAGCGACGCGCGATAGCCGGGATCGCGCCTGTCCGGATGAAACAGGTCGGGGTCGACGCCGAGCGGCATGACGCGCGTGTGGGTGATGCCGAGCGCGCCAAGGATGGCGCGCTGCGGCTCGCCCAGCGTGTAGACGCAATCAAATTCCCGATAGAGGTGCCGGGCATAGCGATAGGCGAGGCCGCGGGCGACCCGCGCTGCGCCCGCACCAAGCAGCGGTTCGGCAACGCGATGGATATGCGCGTTCGGAAAATCGGTGCGATACCCCGCGACCAGCGCAGTCGCCGGATGCGCCTTGCGGTGGTTCACTGCGGCCCAGGGCAACACCCAGGGGCAGAGCGATTCGATCAGATCGGGAGAAAAGCGTTCGAGCACCGCGCGCACCGCACCAGTGCGCAAGATGAAGCGATAGTTCGGGCTGCCCGGGACCGACGGTGCGCCGATCTCGACAAAGATGTGGCGACCATTGTCGGTGACCTTGTCGATCGGCCCGGGGACGATCTGGATCAGCCGATGCGGCGTATGGTTGAGCACATAGTCGCGCTTGCGGCGCAAATAAGTACTGATCCCACCCCCGCCGCGTGGCGAATAGCTTTGGGTCAGGTCGCAGATCGTCAACGCGCGTCGCTCAAGCATGGCAGCCTCGGTACCGTTAATCAGTACCGTACGGTCTAGTATGCTAAAGGACGAATGTCAATATAGATGGACCGACTGGTACAGTTTGCCGATTGGTCGCCCGAGCTGCCCCGGGCTCATGTTCGCGCCCGAATTTGTCGACGCGCCTCGTTCGCGATCGGATGCAGGAAGTCGGCGGCGTCGAGACCACCAACAAGACTGTAGCCCATGCCGTTGTCAGCCCAGGCATATCCGACGACGTCGCCCTCGCGATGTTTGGCCATGGGTGCATTCTCGTCGCGTCGAATCATTGGCCGCATCAGAATGGCGATCCGGGTGCCCTGCGCGTCATCGTACATGAACAGGCCAGCCGGTCCGTTCTGGGTGGCGACGACACGCCCGCCCATAAACCGATAACCGGCCCCGGACAGGTCCGGCAACGACACTGGTTTCGCGAGACGTTTTTCGACCCAGCGCACCAGAGCTTCGCTGTCCCCCGCCGCGATCTCGACCGGGTGGCCACCATCCGGGCTGAACACGGCATAGGCATAGGACGCCTCTTGCGCGAGCGCGTCGATGCCGGCGGGGCGGTCCATTCCTATGCCGCGCAGCATCCAGCCGCCACCGCCGCCGGCGACAAGGAGGAGGCACGCCGCCGCAGCCGCCCGCCAGCCGGTCCAGTTCGACCGGCGACGCGCCGCCACAAGCTGGCCCAGATTGAGGTTCAGCGGTACCGGCTCGGCTGCGATCGGCCCGAGCGCCGCACGCAGCGCGTCGCGCTGTGCACCGAACCGGGCGTAACGTTCGGCCACCTGGGGATTGTGCTCAAGATAGGCTTCCACCTCCGCGCGGCGGCTTTCGGACAATGCCCCGTCCACGAACGCGTGCAGGTCGTCTTCTGAGATCGGACGGCTCATTTGACCCTCCTAAGCACAGTTGCGGGCTTCGCCAATTGGTCGGGGCTATCTTCGAGCAGCTGCGCGAGCCGATGACGGCCACGGGAAAGCCGCGACATCACGGTGCCGATCGGAATGTCGAGCACCGCCGCCGTTTCCGCATAGGACAGCTCTTCGACCGAGACGAGCAGCACCACGCTACGCTGGTCTTCGGGCAGCGACGCAAGCGCATCGACGATGCCGCGATGATGCAGCCGGTTTTCCTGCGCGGGCGCGGTGGCGAACGCGGCTTCGTCCACATCCTCCACCGTGACATGGACCCCGCGACGCGCAGTCTGTTTCAGGCGGTTGATCGCGAGATTGTGCAGGATGGTGAACACCCATGTCCGCGCATTGCCGTCAGAGCGGCGCTGATGCCAGCGGCTGATCACGCGCTCCAGGCAATCCTGCACCAGATCGTCGGCGGCGCTCTGGTCGCGCAACAGGCTGCGCGCATAGCGGCGCAGCGCGGGGATCAACGGTTCGACCAGCGCCATCATGTCCTGCACGCTCTTCTCCCGGCCGCGTCGTTACGACGCGCGCGACTGCACCTGAACCGGCGACCCATAGGCGCTCGTGGTACCCGGCACGATGACGAGAAAGCGCGCGCGATCCCCCGTCGCATCGCGCACGACCTGCCGGATCGGACCTACTGCCGTCACGACTGCGGAGCCTGCGGGGTTGGTCATGAAGCCCGCCAACGGCTCGATCGCGCCGCTGCCATCGGGCCGGGCCGCCAGCGCGAGAACATAAGGCTTGCGCGGTTCCAGCCCGGAGACCGCCGCCTGCAGCACCTGCGTCAACCCCTGGTCGAACAGCGCTACGCTGGTCGCCGTTGAACCCGATGACGGGCCGACCGGGTCCAGAGTGAGCTGAACAGCCTGCGCCGCGAGGCCGAGCGGCGTGAGCCCGGCTGTGCTATCGCCAGCGGCTACTGCATTGGGCACGTAGACGACGGCTTGCGGTGCCTGGCCCACCGGGATTTGCGCGACTACGCGATGGGTGGTCGTGTCGATCGCGGCGATCATGTCGGCATTCTCCAGACCGACATAAATACGGCTGCCGTCCCCCGAAGGCCAGAGGCCATGGGGCAACTTGCCGACCGGGATCGTCGCGACGTGCGCGAAGCTGTCGGTGCGGAACACCTTGATGACATTGAGCCCGCCGATCGTGACATAGGCGAAGGTGCCAGCCGCCGTGCGGGCGAAATTGACATGGTTGGTCAGCGGCCCGGTGTCGATCGTGCGGATGACGCCAAAGGGCGGGCGCGCGTCGAAGACCATGACGCGCCCGATGTCCTTCAGCGTCAGCCAGACCTGCTTACCATCTGGGCTCGCGGCAATGTTCGGGCAGAAGGGCGAGTCCTGCTTGATCCGCCCGACGATCTGGTGATCGGACAATCGGATCGCGACCGTCTCGGCGGTGAAGGACGAGCAGACATAGCCATATTGGCCGTCCGGCGAGAAAATCTGCATACCCGGGCCGGCGGGCACGCGAATGCGCTTCGTCTCCGCAAAGGTGGTGGTGTCGAGCACCGCGATATAATCTTCGCCGCGGACCGTCACCCATAGCTCGCGGCCATCGGGCGTGAAGAACGCCTCGTGCGGCGAGCGTCCGACATAGGTCGTCGCCTTCACCATGTTGGTCGCGGTGTCGATGAAGGTCACAGAATTGGAGCCGATCGACACGACCGCGAGCGTCTTGCCGTCCGGCGCAAAGCCAAGGCCGTGGACGAGCAGCTGGCCGCGATAGAGCGGGCTGAGACTGGCGGGCTGCGGATCGCCCAGCCGGATGACGCCGAGCAGGCGGTTCGTTGCCGGATCAATGACCGATACCGTGTTCGAGAACTGGTCGGCGGCATATACCCGATCCTTTGAGCTGATCCGCGTTTCCGGCGCTGGGACAGGCTGCGACGGCAGGCCGGCACGCAACGCGGCGGGCGTTGCGTGACTCGCGATCGCCAGCCGCATCGCCCGGATCTCGTCTTCCTGGGTGACGATGATCTCCTGCGCGAGGCGTCGGACCGCCTCATTGCGGCTCGACCGCAGCACAGCGCGCGCCATGTCGATCGCGCCCTGATGATGCGGGATCATCATGGTCACGAAATCCTTGTCGACATCGCCGGTCGGGGCGACGTGCATGTCCGCCATCATGCGCGCCATCGCCACGTCATTCTCGGCCAGAAAGGCGGCGGCCTCGGGTGAGAATTTTGTGCTCGTCGCATCCGCCGACCCGGCGTGATGATGGGCGTCCTGCGCCAAAGCCGGGGCGAGCGCGACCGCCGCAATACCGATCGCGAATGCTGCACCCGCACGTCTTGCACTGTTCATGTCACCATCCCTCCGCCAATCGCGATGATGGGTAGACAGCCGTGAGAGCCGATTATTCCCGAAGCGGAAATTTTATACCGATCGGCGCATCCGCAAATTTTCTGTTCGGCGTCGGGAATAATGCCCCGCCTCGATTGTCTTTCGTGGGTCACAACCACGAGGGATTTGATCAATGGTAGCCAGAGCGGCCATCGCGGCCTTGTTTGCGCTTTCCGCTTCGGCGGCCGCGCAGTCGACGCCAGACGCCACATCGAAAGCGACACAGGGGCCGACGCGCAACGTCGTTCTTGTGCATGGCGCCTTTGCTGATGGATCGGGCTGGCGGCGGGTCTATGACGACCTGACCGCGCGCGGCTATCGCGTGACGATTGTCCAGAACCCGCTGACCTCGCTGGCGGACGATGTCGCGGCGACCCGCCGTGCCCTTGACCGACAGGATGGCCCGGCGGTGCTGGTCGGGCATAGCTGGGGCGGGACGGTGATCACCGAAGCGGGCGTGCATCCAAAGGTCAGCGCGCTCGTCTATGTCTCGGCGCTGTCGCCCGATGCCGGGCAGACGACCGCGCAGCTCTACAAGGGCTACACCACGCCGCCCGAATTCGTGATCGACACGCACACCGACGGGTTCGGCTTCATCAAGGCCGAGAAATTCCGCGCCGGTTTCGCCGCCGATGCCTCCCCGGCGGATGCGGTCTTTTTGCGGGACTCGCAGGTGCCGATCAACATGGCGGCCTTCGGCACGGTGCTCAAACATGCCGCCTGGCGCGCAAAGCCGAGCTGGGCGGTGATCGCCACGCAGGATCGCGCGTTCGATCAGCGGATGCTCCACGACATGGCCCGCCGCATCGGTGCCAAGGTGACTGAAGTGCCTGCAAGCCATGCGGTCTTCATGACCCAGCCAAAGGTCGTCGCCGACGTCATCGACAAGGCCGCCCGTCAAGTCTCAGCGGCAACCAACTAACCACCCCGGATTCACCAACCCCGACCCGGACTTCCGATGCGCGTGCGGTGGCGTTCCCACCATGCGCGCAATGGCGGAGCCGTGTCCGATCGAAGGACCATGTCATGACCGAACAAGCCAATCCTGCCGAGATCGCCGATTTCGAGCGCCGCGCACGCGAGAACCAGCAACGGCTCACGGCCAATCTGAAGCCATTCTATGATTTCATCGTCTGCGGCGGCGGATCGTCCGGCTGCGTCATCGCCCGGCGCCTCGCCGAGAACGCCGACTGCCATGTGCTGCTGATCGAAGCGGGCGGCGACGACGCGGCCGAAAGCGTGCTCGACCCGGCGCTGTGGCCGACCAATTTGGGCAGCGCGCGCGACTGGGGCTTTCAGGCCGAGCCCAATCCGCATCTCGACGGCCGCGCGCTGCCGATGTCGATGGGCAAGGGGCTTGGCGGCGGATCGAGCGTCAACGTCATGGTCTGGGCGCATGGCCATCGCAGCGACTGGGACCATTATGCCGCCGAAACCGGTGACGCCGGCTGGGGCGCCGATGCGGTCCAGGCGATCTATCGCCGGATCGAGAATTGGCAGGGCACGCCCGACCCCGATCATCGCGGCAGCGGCGGCCCTGTCTGGGTCCAGCCCGCCGCCGATCCCAGTCCCATTGCCGGGGCCTTGCTCGATGCTGCGCAGGAGCTCGGCATCCCGCGTTTCGACAGCCCCAACGGGCGGATGATGGCCGGTGATGGCGGCGCCGCTATTTCGGACATGCTGGTGCGCGACGGACGCCGCCACTCGCTCTACCGCGCCTATCTGCGGCCCTTTGCCGATCGTCCGAACCTGACCATCCTCACCGACACGCTGGTCCGGCGCATCCTGTTCACCGGGCGCCGGGCAACCGGTGTCGAGATCGAGCGGGCGGGCGAGATCAACTATATCGGGGTTGGCAGCGAGGTGATCGTGTCGACCGGCGCGATCAACACGCCCAAGCTGCTCATGCTGTCCGGCCTGGGCAAGCGCCGGGAACTCGCGCGCTTCGACATTCCGCTGGTCGAACACATTACCGGCGTCGGCCAGAATTTGCAGGATCACGTCGCCTTTTGCTGCACTTGGGAATATCGCCAGCCCCTCGCCCCGCGCAACAGCGGGAGCGAGGCCAAGCTCTACTGGAAGTCCCGGCCCGAGCTGACCGCGCCCGACCTGCTGCTGTGTCAGGTCGAATTTCCGGTGCCGAGCGAGCGCACTGCGACGCTAGGCGTGCCCGAGCATGGCTGGACGATGTTCGGTGGCCTTGCCCATCCGCAAAGCCGGGGCGATGTGCGCCTGGCGTCGAGCGATCCGCATACCGCACCGATCGTCAATCCCAACATGCTGTCCGATC
This sequence comes from uncultured Stakelama sp., assembly GCA_964638925.1. Taxonomy (GTDB): domain Bacteria; phylum Pseudomonadota; class Alphaproteobacteria; order Sphingomonadales; family Sphingomonadaceae; genus Sphingomonas. The sequence goes on from CAZWZP010000001.1 coordinate 41,728, forward strand.
CGGCCGATGTCGCGGCGGCGCGGGCGTGCGTCAACCTGTGCCGCGACCTGGGCGCAGCGGCGTCCTTCGCGCCGTTCGTGACGCGCGAGGTGATCCCGGGCGCGGGCAACCCGACCGACAATCGCTTCCTGCGCGATGCGGCGGTGACGTATTGGCACCAGAGCGGCACTGCACGCATGGGGCGCGACGACATGGCGGTGGTCGATGCGTCGCTCAAGGTGCGGGGTGTGGAAGGTCTGCGAGTCGCTGACGGATCGGTCTTCCCCACCGTCCCGACCGGCAACATCCAGGCACCCTGCGCGATTGTCGGGGAGCGCGCCGCGCAGATCATCCGCGACACCTATCGCCTCTGACGGCGGCGGATGATGCGCGTCCGACCCGGGTGGAACCGATCATTTGATGGTTCCACCCGGCGAGGCGTGGTCGCTTCGGAGCGCTGCACCCAGCGCCGCCAGCTGGTGGTTCAGCGCCTGCAACTCCTCGGGACGCATTCCCGTCGCTTCGAGCATCGCGGCGGGAATGCAGCCGAGCGCGTCGTCGATCAGGCTGCGGCCAGCATCGGTCAGCGCAAGGCGGACGACCCGTTCATCCTGCTTGTCGCGCGTTCGGGTCACCAGCCCGGCGGCTTCCAGACGCTTGATGAGCGGGGTGAGCGTGTTCGACTCCAGATGGAGCTTGCCGCCAAGTTCACTCACCGTCTGGCCGTCCCCGCCGCGCAGCGCCACCAGCGCGATATATTGCGGGTAGGTGATGCCGAAGCGGTCGAGCAGCGGCTTGTACACGCGATTGAATGCCAGCCCGGTCGCATAGACCGAAAAGCACAGGAACTGGTCGAGCGGTTCGCCTTCGAGGGCGGCAGGGGGAGTATCAGTCATGCCGGAAATATAAATCGCGTGCGATTTAATCGCAAGGGTTGACATCGCGACACACTCAGCTATTTATATCGTACACGATTTAATCGTGAACGACTCGTACAAGGGACATTGATCATGCACACTATGCCTCGCCTCGCTGCTCTCGCTTCCACCGCACTGCTGGCCCTGTCGGCTGCTCCCGCTGCGGCGCAGACGCTCGAACCGTCCGCCAAGGCGTTCGCCGATGCCGCCGCTGCGGGGAAGCCGATTTACGAGCTGCCCTATGCCGACGCCCGCGCCGTTCTGGCGAGCGTGCAGGCCGACAAGGTCGCCGCCTCCGCCGCGACCAACACGCAGGATCTGGTGTGGAAGATCGGCCCGACCGGCCAGGTCCGCGTGCGCATCGTGCGCCCCGCCGATGCCAAGGGCGCGCTGCCCGCCGTCCTCTATTATCACGGCGGTGGCTGGGTGATGGGCGACCGCAATACCCATGATCACCTGATCCGCGAACTCGCTGTGCAGGCGCGCGCCGCGGTGGTGTTCGTCGAGTATGACAACGCGCCGGAGGTCCGCTACCCGGTCAACAACGAACAGGCCTATGCCGCGCTCGACCATGTCGCCACGCATGGCGCGTCGCTCGGCATCGATCCGTCGCGGCTGGCGGTGGCGGGCGACAGTGCTGGCGGCAACATGGCGATTGCGGTCACGATGATGGCCAAGGATCGCGCGGGGCCGAAGATCGGGCATCAGCTGCTCTTCTATCCGGTGACCGACGATGTGTCGGACAATGCCTCGTATCGCGCATTCGGCAACGGCCCGTTCCTGACCCGCCGCGCGATGGACTATTTCCTGGCGGCGAATTACCCGGCCGATCGCCGCAAGGATGTGCTCGCCTTCCCGCTGCGCGCGTCGCTCGACCAGTTGAAGGGACTGCCCGCCGCCACGGTGATCGTCGCCGAGAACGACCTGCTGCGCGATGAGGGGGAAGCCTATGGCCGCCGCCTGATCGAAGCGGGCGTGCCGGTCGCGGTGACCCGGTACAACGGCACGATCCATGACTTTGTGATGCTCAACGCCCTCGCCGGTAGCGAACCTGCCCGTGCCGCCATCGCCCAGGGCGCCGCGCGCCTGCGCAGCAGCTTTGCCCGCTGAACGCTCAACACGAAAGGAACACTGACATGACCAAGATTCTCTACTCGACCCGCGCCACCGCTACCGGCGGTCGTGACGGCAAGGCCCGCACCGATGACGGTGCCTTTGAAGTCGCGCTGGCCACGCCGAAGGAACTGGGTGGCAACGGCCAAGGCAACAACCCCGAACAATTGTTCGCCGCCGGCTATGCCGCCTGTTTCCTGAGCGCGATGAAGTTCGTCGGCACGCAAGGCACCCATGCCCGATTGCCCAATGATGCCAGCGTCAGCGCGACGGTCGGCATCGGGCCGCGCGCCGACAAGGGCTTTGGCCTTGCCGTGACGCTCGACATCGTGCTGCCCGGCCTTGATCGCGCCGCCGCAGAGGCGCTGGTCGCCGAAGCCGACACCGTCTGCCCCTATTCCCACGCAGTGCGCGGGAATATCGCGGTCACCCTGGTGATCTCCGAACACACCTGACCCCGGGTGCCGACCCGGACGGCGACATTGCCGTCCGGGTCGGCGCAGCGCGGCAGCATCAGCCCTCCCGGAAGGCGCGGGCGCGCTCGCGCGCCAGATCGACGAACAGCCGGAACGCGGCGGGCGGATTCCGGCGGCTGGGATAATAAAGGCAGATTGGTGCCAGCACCGGCGTCCAGTCCAGCAGCAGCGGCACCATCCGCCCCGCGTCGATATCCGCGCGCACATCCGATTCCATGAAGAAACCGATGCCGACGCCGTCCAGCACCGCAATGCGGGCGACGCTCGCCTCGTCCAATATGATCGGCCCGTCGACGTCGATCTGGATCGGTTGGCCATCCTTTTGAAACGGCCAGCGATACATCGCGCCATTGGGCAGCCGGATGCGGATGCAGCGATGGGCGAGCAGGTCCGCCGGCACATGTGGGCTGCCACATTGCGCAAGATAGTCCGGGGAGGCGACGACGGCATAGCGCCGGGTCGGCCCGACCGGGATGGCGATCATGTCGGAGGGCACCAGATCCTGGCTCCGCACGCCGAAATCGAACCCGTCGGCCACGATGTCGGTGAGCGCGCCTTCGGTCACCAGATCGATGCGAACCTCTGGGAAACGCTTCAGAAACTCCAGCACCAGCGGCACCATGATGTCGCGCGCTGCCGTCGCGAAGCTGTTGATGCGCAACGTGCCAGAAGGTGTGTCCTGTTGCGATCGCACGCCATCAAGCGCCAGATGAATGTCGCGCAGCGCCGGCGTCACCTGCTCGACGAAGCGGCGCCCGGCTTCGGTCAGCGACACGCTGCGCGTCGTCCGGTTGAACAGCCGCACGCCCAACTGCCCCTCCAGCTTCGCGATCGCGGTGCTGAGTGCGGTGGCCGACATACCCAGTTCGATCGCCGCCGCACGGAACGATCCGCGGCGCGCAATGGCGAGAACGGCGTCGAATTCGTGCAGACTATATCCAGCCATTGTCCCGAAATCCGAAATTCCTTGTACCGTTTTATCCCGGTTATCCGAACGACGGTAAAGGCCCATCTGCGTGGCACGGCACGATGTTCGCGCCGTACCGCAAGGAGAATGACCATGACCGTGGTGCTACCGAACGTGATCGCGGCGTATTTCGCCGCGGACCGAAAGGGCGAAGCTGAGGCCACGTCCGAATGCTTCACCCCCGATGCCGTCGTGATCGACGAGGGCAACCGCTATGTCGGGCGCGATGCGATCCGCCAGTGGATGGCCAACGCCTCCACGCAATACAGCTATACGGTGGAACCGTTCGACCTGTCGCACGACGATGGCCGCATCGTCGTTACCAGCCATCTCACCGGCAGCTTCCCCGGCAGCCCGGTCGATTTACGCTATTGCTTCGTGCTCGACGGCGACGCGATCGCTCATCTGGAGATCGTCCCATGACGCCGTTCATCACCCTTGAAGGCAAGCGGGCGCTCATAACTTCGGGCACCCGGGGGGCGGGTGCCGCAACCGTTGCCCTGTTCCGGACACTCGGTGCCAAGGTTCTAACCACTGCGCGCAGCAGGCCCGCGCATATGTCGGATGCGCAGTTTATCGCCGCCGACCTCACAACGGCCGAGGGGTGCGCCGCCGTCGCCGGCGCAGTCCACGATTGCCTCGGCGGGGTCGATGTCGTCGTCCACATGCTCGGGGGTTCCTCCGCGCCGGCGGGGGGCTACCGCGCGCTTGACGACCGCGAATGGCGCCGCGAACTCGACCTCAACCTGATGCCCGCAGTCCGCCTTGACCGGGCCTTGCTGCCCACGATGACGGACCGGGGATCGGGGGTGGTCATCCACGTCACCTCAATCCAACGGCAATTGCCGCTTCCCGAAGCGACGACCGCCTATGCCGCCGCCAAGGCGGCGCTATCGACCTACAGCAAGAGCCTGTCAAAGGAGGTGTCGCCCCGGGGTGTCCGGGTCGTGCGCGTATCGCCCGGCTGGATCGCCACCGAAAGTTCGGTCGAACTCGCACGACGGCTGGCGGCTGAAAAGGGTGTGGACGTCGAGCAAGGCAAACGGATGATCATGGACTCGCTCGGCGGCGTCCCGATCGGTCGCCCGTCAGAGCCGGAGGAGATTGCCAATCTGATCGCCTTTTTGGCATCTGACCGGGCGGGGACGATCACCGGCACCGAATATGTCATCGACGGCGGGACCATTCCCACGGCGTGACAGGAGACCAGACCATCCCGATGGGCGGCGGCGCAGAAGCTGTAGCGTGCCGGTTTCGAGATGGTCCCGCTCCCCGTCCCCGCTGGGCGCGTCGCGCCAAGCGGACACATGCCGGCAAGCAAGTTCCGGGTTTGCCTTGGGAAAGGGATGGTGCCGCTTACAGGACTCGAACCTGTGACCCCCGCATTACGAATGCGATGCTCTACCAACTGAGCTAAAGCGGCGTATCCGGCGTTCGACACCGGTGAAGGTGGCGGCGCTTATCAGCCTTGTTTCTAGCTGACAAGCGTTGCCGAAGCGTTGCACGCGCGGGGTTTGCCGATTGGCGGCCTTTACGCAGTATTTACCACATACGGCGCAGAGTCGCTTCGATCGAGGGCCACTGCCCTCTGTGGAGCATGCGCATGGACACCGCCCGCGGACTCGATGACCGTCCCGATACCGCTCACGACGACACCGGCGTGAGCGATTCGGCGCATGACGCGCATCGCCTGTCGATTGGCTCGGACGAGCGGCGGATGCATGTACGCGCCTATAATCACTGGGTTTCGTTGCTGCAGGGCCGCGCCTATCCGTCGATTGAGGATCTCAACCCTGGCAACATCGCCGATTTCGGCCCGCACAGCGTGTTGCTGGATTTCAGCAAGGGTGTCGAGAACCCGGCGATTCGCTATCTTGGTGGATCGCTGCGCGAGGAATGCGGGGTCACCAGCGACATCACCCATGTCGGCGAAGTACCCAGCCGGTCGCTACTCTCGCGCCTGACCGACCATTATCTGCAGATCATCGCCAATCGCGCGCCGATCGGGTTCGAGGCCGAGTTTGTTGGCCAGCGCGGCCACAACACGCTGTATCGCGGCATTCTGATGCCGTTTTCGTCCGACGGCGACGCGATCGACTTCATCTATGGCGTCATCAACTGGAAGGAACTGGTCGACGCCGAGACGCAGGCACGGCTGGAGCGCGAGGTCGAGGAAGCCCGCCGCACCGCGCCGACGCCGGTCGCCGCCGCCCCGGTCTGGGCCGATGGGCCGAGCGCCGGCTTTGGCGACACTGCCGAGCCTGTGGAAACGATCGACCCGGTCGATACCCCCGGCCCCGAATCGCTGGCCGACCGCCTGCTGATCGCGCGTGAGAGCGCCGCCGCCGCCCGCGCCGCCGATACCCGGAGCCGCGCATCGCTCTACCGCGCCCTGTCGCGCGCCTATGATTTCGCCCGCGCTTCGGAAACGCACGCCGAGGATTATGCCGAGTTGCTCGCCGATGCCGGCATCGCAGTGCAGGCACGCGCGCCGATGACTGCGGCTGCCAAGCTCGTCTTCGGCGCCGATTACGACAAGACCCGCCTGACCGAATTTGCCGCAGTGATGAATCACGCGCGCCGCCACGACGTTGCCGAGGGCGGTCTCGACGCCTTCATCGGCGCGACCGAAGGCGGCATCAAGGGCATCGTCAAGGCCGAGCGCGCGCTGCGCAAGCCCGCGCCGCAGCCCGACCTGTTCGATCAGGTCCGCGCCGAACTGCGCGCGCGCCCGGCGATCGCGCATGTCCAGATGGCTGCAGGCACCGAAGAATTTGTCCTGCTGCTCGCCCGTGCAGGCGCCGATGGCGAGCTCGATATCGTTGCGCGGATCGACGACGACGCCGCGCTGTCCAACCGCGCGCTGCGCAAGGCCGCCGCATGAAATTCTGATCCTTCCCGAAGCCTTCTCCCAAGCTGCGCGCGAACACGGTCAAAAAGACCGGCTCGCGCGCATTTTTTTGTCCCGCGCAACCGGTGTCCGGGCAATTTAGTCTCAAATGTTACGGTGCGGTGCAGCAAGTCTTGAGCCGAGCGTCGCACGGGCGCATAGCGCGGCTCCATGAGCAAGACGCCGATCAAGTCGCTCGCCGAGGCGCTGCATGTGCGCCTCACCGATGGGGCCCTGCCGGGGGAGCTGGAGGGGTTCGACGACACCGCCCGCGCCGCGGCCGCAAGGTTCGTGGCGGAGGCAGCGGCGACGCGCGCGCCCGGCACGCCGGGGGTGGCACTCGAAACGGGGCTGGGCGAAGATAGCCGCGCGATGCGGCTTGCGGTCGTCAATGACGACATGCCGTTCCTGGTCGATTCGATCGCCGCCACGATCGCCGCGCACGACATTGCCATCCGGCGCATCATCCATCCCGTCGTCGCGGTCGAGCGCGCTGGCGACGGCACGCTGGCCGGCATCGGCAGCGGCGGGTCGCGCGAATCGATGGTCTATCTCGAGCTGGAGCGCGCCGATGCGCGTGACCGGACGGGACTGGTCCGCGATCTCGAACGCAACCTTGGCCATGTCCGTGCCGCAGTAACCGACTGGACCGAGCTGCGTCGCGCGATGAGCGATGACGCGAACAAGATCGCCGATGCGGAGGGCGCGGCGCTGCTGCGCTGGTTCCAGGGCGGCAGCATGACGCTGGTCGGCCATGAGAATTGGCATCGCGACGGCAGGGTCACCGATGCGGCGGGTATCTGCCGCATGAAGCTCGAAACGCCCCTGCTCGCCGAGGCATCGCGCAAGCTGGCGGTGGAATGGTTCGAACAGGGTGGGCAGCCGCCGTTGCTGCTCAAATCGAACTTCATTTCGACCGTGCATCGCCGCGCTCCGCTCGATCTGGTGCTGGTGCCATTGCGCGACGGGCCGAAGGTAACCGGACTGTCGGTTCATGCCGGGCTGTGGACCAGTGCCGCACTGCACTCGACGCCGGATGAGGTGCCGATGCTGCGGTCGCGCATCGCGGCGCTCGAGAGCAAGTTCGGGTTCGACCCGCGCGGCCATACCGGCAAGGCGCTGGCACATGCGCTGAGCGGGCTGCCGCACGATTTGACCACCGCCTTCCCCGGCGCGGCACTGGAGGAGATCGCGCTCACCGCCATGTCGGTGACCGATCGCCCACGGCCCAAGCTGGTGCTGATCCGCAGCGCGCTGGGCCGCCATCTGTTCGCCTTTGTGTGGCTGCCGCGCGATGAGGTTTCGACCGGACGGCGCGTCGCAATCGGCGAAATGCTGGAAGCGCGTGCCAATGCCTCGCTGCTCAGCTGGTCGATCGCGCTGGAGGACGGGCCGGTCGCGCTGCTGCGCTACACGCTCGACCTGCGGGGCGAGGGACGGATGCCCGACGCCGCCGCGCTGGATGTCGAGCTGGAGCGGATGGTGCGCGGCTGGCTGCCGGCGATCGAACATGCGTTGCGGGAAGATGGTGCCACCCCGTCGCGTGCGGCGCGGCTGGCACTGCGCTACGCCACCTGTTTCCCGTTTGGCTATCGCAACAGCAACCCGCCGGAAGAGGCGGCGCGCGATATCGTCCGCATCGCCGGGCTGGCGGACGATCATGCGCGCTCGGTGCGTATCTATCCGCAGGACGGCAAGCTGCGGATCAAGCTCTACCGCCTCGGCGGGCCGCTGCCGCTGTCCGACGCGGTGCCGGTGTTCGAGAATTTCGGATTCCGCGTGATCGAGGAGCTGCCCACTGCGCTGGCCGGCGATGCCGATGGCTATATCCATGATTTCGAGGTCGAGCTGCCCGGCGGCGGAGCGCTGAAAGGGGAGACCGCGACCGTCGAGGGCGCGATTGCCGCCGTGCTGGAAATGCGCGCGGAGAATGATGCGTTCAACCGCCTGATCGTCGAAGCAGGTCTGGCCCCGGCATCGGTCGTACTGCTGCGCGCCTGGTTCCGCTACCTGCGCCAGACCGGCCTGTCCTATGGCCTGGTCACCGTGGTCGAGGCGTTGCGCCGCGCGCCCGCCGTCGCGACTGCGCTGGTTGATCGCTTTGCCGCCGCGCATGATCCGGCACGCGCCAAGGATAGTGCCGCTGCAATTGCCGACGCCGACGCCGCGATTGCGGCGGGCCTTGATGCCGTCAGTGCGATCGACGACGACCGCATCCTGCGCGCGATTTCCGGCGTGATCCACGCCACGCTGCGCACCAACGCCTATGCCCCCGCCGCCGCTGAAGCGCTGGCGTTCAAGCTCGACAGCCGGCTCGTCCCCAACCTGCCCGCGCCGCTGCCGTGGCGCGAGATCTGGGTCTATTCGCCGCGCGTCGAGGGCATCCATCTGCGTGCCGGTCCGGTCGCGCGCGGCGGGCTGCGCTGGTCTGACCGGCGCGACGATTTCCGCACCGAGATCCTCGGCCTGATGAAGGCGCAGCGCGTGAAGAACGCGGTGATCGTGCCGACCGGCGCAAAGGGCGGCTTCTATCCCAAGCAGCTCCCCTCCCCCGCCATCGACCGCGATGCGTGGTTCGAGGAGGGCAAGGAGAGCTATCGCATCTTCATCCGTTCGCTGTTGTCGATCACCGACAATATCGTCAGCGGCGCGGTGGTGCACCCCGACAGCGTCGTGATCCATGACGGCGAGGATCCCTATTTCGTGGTCGCCGCCGACAAGGGCACCGCGACGTTCAGCGATGTCGCCAACGCCATCGCGATCGAGCGCGGCTTCTGGCTGGGTGACGCCTTCGCGTCCGGGGGTTCGGTCGGATACGACCACAAGGCGATGGGCATCACCGCCAAGGGCGCGTGGGTCAGCGTCCAGCGTCACTTCCTGGAGATGGGCACCGACGTCCAGACGCAGAGCATCCGCGTTGCGGGTTGCGGCGACATGTCGGGCGACGTGTTCGGCAACGGTATGCTGCTGTCCAAGGCGATCAAGCTGGTCGCGGCGTTCGACCATCGCCACATCTTCCTCGACCCCGATCCCGATCCGGCGGCGAGCTGGGCCGAGCGTGAGCGGATGTTCAACCTGCCCCGGTCGAGCTGGGCCGATTATGATCCGGCGCTGATCTCCACCGGCGGCGGCGTGTTTGCGCGGTCGGAGAAGTCGATCAAGCTAACGCCGCAGGTGCGCGAAGCGCTGGGGATCGAGGCCGAGGAAATGGAGCCGGGCGCGCTTATTTCCGCGATCCTCAAGGCACCGGTCGATCTGGTCTGGTTCGGCGGTATCGGCACCTATGTGAAGGCCGCCGCCGAAGCGCATGTCGAGGTGGGTGATCCCGCCAATGATCGCCTGCGCGTCAATGCCGAGGATATGCGGGCGCGTGCGATCGGCGAGGGCGCGAATCTGGGCGTCACGCAGGCAGCACGCATCGCCTTTTCGATGCGGGGCGGGCGGATCAATACCGACTTCATCGACAATTCGGCGGGCGTCGATTGTTCGGATAACGAGGTCAACATCAAGATCGCGCTCAACCGCGAGGTGATCGAGGGCCGCCTGGAAATGGGCGACCGCAACACGCTGCTGGCGTCGATGACCGACGATGTCGCGCATCTGGTGCTGGAGGATAACCGCCTGCAGACGCTGGCGTTGTCGTTCCTGGAGAATGACGGCCCGGTCGCGGTGCCGAGCTTTGTGCGGCTGACCGAGATCCTTGAAGCCAATGGCCGACTCGACCGCGCGGTCGAGGGGCTGGCGACCAATGAGGAATATCTGCGCCGGGCGCAGGACGGCGCGGGGCTGACCCGGCCGGAGCTCGCGGTGCTGCTGGCGACGTCCAAGCTGGCACTGCAGGACGCGATCGAGAGCGGCGGGCTGGGGCTCGACCCGGCGCTGGAACGTGACCTGATCGCGGCCTTCCCCCCGGCGATGCAGGAGCGGTTCAAGACCGCGATCCTCGAGCACCGCCTGCGCGGCGAGATCGTCGCGACCAAGCTGGCCAACCGCATCGTCAACCGCCTCGGCGTGCTGCATCCGTTCGAGCTGGCCGAAGAAGAAGGCGCATCGCTGCGCGACATCGCGATGATGTTCGTGGTGACCGAACGGCTGTTCGGGCTGCAGCCGCTTTGGGAGGAGATCGAGACAGCGGCGATGAGCGAGAGCGCGCGTATCGCCGCGTTCGACGAGATCGCGGTCGCCACCCGATCGCAGATCGCCGACCTGTTGCGGGTGTGCCGTCCGGGCGAGGATATCGGCGCGGTGCTGGCGCGCCTGAAGCCCGGCATCGACAGCCTCGACCGGCAGGCCAAGACGCTGCTGAAGGAAGAGGCGCTGGCGCAGTCGGGCCGCATCGCCGCACAGCTGGAGGCGGCGGGCGCACCGGCGGCTTTGGTCGCGAAAATCGTGCGCATCTTCGAGCTCGACGGCGCGGTGGGCCTTGCCGATCTGGGCCAGCGGCGCGGCATCGGCGAGACCGAGCTGACCCATGCCTTCACCCATCTGGGGCAGTCACTGGGGCTGGACTGGGCGCAGGCCAATGCCGCGCGGATCGTCGCGGGCGATCCGTGGGAGCGGCTGTTGATCGCCGGCCTTGCGCGCGACTTCCAGCAATTGCGGCTCGAGTTTCTCGCACGCGGCACCGGCAAGGATCCGAAGGCCGAGGTCGAAATTTGGCTGGCGGAACATGCCGCACGCGTCGGGCAGTTCGTGGCGCTGGTCGAGCGCGCGAAAAAGGCCCCCGCGCCGAATGCCGCGATGCTGGCGCAGATTGCCGGGCAGGCGCGGGTGTTGTTGGGGCGGTGAAATCGGAGGGAGGCGAGATCATGCGTCATGTGTGAATTCGCCTCCTCCCCTTCGTGGTCCAGTTCCGCGATTATAACCAAATGGGTTATTGTAGGAAAGCGTCTCTCGGAAAGGCGCGGATTTCTGCGGGTTTTGGGCTCATGATGGAAGCGGCCTTTGGGTGGCACCAGGCCGGTGTCAGGTTGACGAGGTCAGAGGTGCGGAACCACGCAATGCGAACATGTCGCGTGAAAGCGCGCCATGGGGCTACGCACGTATGCGACAATCTTCTCTGGCGTGTTGCGAACGTCGCCACCCCTCCTCCCCCGGAGGGGGAGGTGGCAGTGCGCAGCACTGACGGAGGGGTAGTTTCGGCAAGCGACATCGCCGAGAGTTGAGCTACCCCTCCACCGGCTGCGCCGGTCCCCCTCCCCCTCCGGGGGAGGAATTGCATTGCCTCAGCCTCAAATCCGCCCGCCGCATTGTAATTGCGAATCACTCGCGCTAGTGCTGCGAACGAATCGCAATTAGGTCCTTCTCACCCCGATGCACGGAACCACCACGACCGCGCGTACCAAGCGCAGCCGCAAGGCTTTCTGGCTGAAGCAGCTGCATAGCTGGCACTGGATCAGCTCGGCGATCAGCCTGGTCGGGTTGCTGCTGTTCGCGATCACCGGGTTCACGCTCAATCACGCCGCCGAGATCGAGGGGTCGCCGCAGACGGTGGAGCGCGCCGCACAGCTGCCCGCGCCGTTGCTGCCAGCGATCAAGCCCGACGATGCAGCCGATACTAAGAAGCCGCTGCCCGCCCCGGTCGCCGAATGGGTCGAGGGCAATCTGGACGTCAAACATGCCCGCGGCAACGCCGAATGGTCGGCCGACGAAATCTACCTCGCTTTGCCCCGCCCCGGCGGCGATGGCTGGGTCGCAATCGACCGGGCGAGCGGCGCGGTGACCACCGAAAGCACGACGCGCGGCTGGATCGCGTGGCTCAACGACCTGCACAAGGGCCGCAATTCCGGGACGATCTGGAAGTGGTTCATCGACATCTTCGTGCTCGCCTGCATCGTCTTTTCGCTGACCGGGCTGGTACTGCTGCAGAACGCCAGTCGCGCGGAAGCCTGGCACGACTGGT
>CAZWZP010000001.1:53981-54443 GCA_964638925.1 uncultured Stakelama sp.
CGAAGAACCGCCCGAGCACCTGGCCACTGGTCGGTGCGGGCCTGGTCATTCCCGCGATCCTCGCGATCTTCTTCATCCATATCTAAAGGGAGCCGCCCGACATGCAGTTTCGCGTAACCGGATTGACCGCCACCGCGCTGGGCGCGGGGCTATTCGCGCCGGGGATGGCGGCCGCGCAGACGCTCGACGTCTCGGTCACGATCCCGCGCCTGACGGTCGCCGAATATCACCGGCCCTATGTCGCGATGTGGATCGAGAAGGAGGGCGGCCCGGCCCAGACGCTGTCGGTGTGGTACGACGTCAATCTCAAGAACAATGAGGGCACCAAATGGCTGCGCGACGTGCGCCAATGGTGGCGCGCATCGGGCCGCACGATGCGCTTTCCCGCCGCCGGCGTGACCGGCGCGACCAAGGCACCCGGCACGCACAAGGTGAGCTTCACGCCGAAGCTGACGCCCGGCA
>CAZWZP010000001.1:54453-55158 GCA_964638925.1 uncultured Stakelama sp.
CTGGTGGTCGAGGCCGCGCGTGAAGTGGGCGGACGCGAGCTGGTCCGCATTCCCTTCTCACTGCCCAAGGGCGGCACTGCCCGGGCCAGCGGCACCAGCGAGCTGGGCGCAGTGACTCTGACCGTTAAGCGTTAAACCGAGGGGCCAAAACATGAAGTTCCGCAATCTCCTGATCGCCACCGCCGTCGCTGCGGTCGCCATTCCCGCCAGCGTGCAGGCGCATCGCCAGTGGATGATGCCGTCGATGACCGTCGTGTCGGGCGAGGGCGCCGACGTGTGGGTGACGGTCGATGCCGCCGTGTCCAACGACCTGTTCTATTTCGAGCATCAGCCGCTGCGCGCCGACATCGCGGTGATGCTGCCCGATGGCACGCCGGGGGAGGTCAAGAACAAGGCGACCGGGCGCTATCGCACCACGCTGGACGTGCAGATCCAGCAGCGCGGCACCTACAAGATCTTCTACGCCAGCGAGGGCGTGATGGGATCGTACAAGCTGAACGGCGAAGAGGTCCGCATCCCGCGCGGTACCACTGCCGATAAGCTCGCCAGCGTAATCCCGGCGGGCGCGACCGATGTGCGCACGTCGATCAACAGCAACCGCAACGAGATTTTCGTGACCGCGGGCGAGCCGACCACCACCGTGTTCAAGCCGACCGGCAAGGGCATCGAGCTGGTGCCGGTGACGCATCCCAACGACCTGGTGAT
>CAZWZP010000002.1:0-237 GCA_964638925.1 uncultured Stakelama sp.
TGGATCTCCCGACGATCACGCACCTGTCATAGATCCTCTCGAACGAGAGCTGCCATATCCAATGGCCAAGGAATCTCGAGGATTATCCAGCGGGAACTATTTCAGCTGAAGCTGGCAGCATCCAGCAATGTGCGGTGCCCGCCTTGAATTGCCGGACCGGCTAAAACCATCGCGTGACTGCCCGAGTTGCGAGCGAGGGCGATTATAAACGAAACGATAGTATTGAGCGTCGCCCGC
>CAZWZP010000002.1:280-45015 GCA_964638925.1 uncultured Stakelama sp.
CACAAGAGCAGAGGCGCTGCTGACGCAAGCGTTTGCCGACGCCGAGATCCGGCGCGCGTCGCGGCGTTCTCGGAGCCGGCATACCAGCGATAAAACGCAGCGCCGAGCAGCGTCGATGGCTTTGCGGTTTGGAAGAGCGTAAGGGATGAGCGGAGCTTCATCGCGTCGATCTGCCCGAGGACGGCACTAGGGTCGCTCGTTTGCAGGTCCTGCAAGGTGGACACGCATTCAAGGTAGCGGGCACCCAGAAGCGGATGCGCCAGATACGCTCGCGCTTCGTCCACCGATGTGATGCCGTAGAATTTGGCTGTCGAGCTGCGACCCAGCTCGCCCATCGCCTACCTCAGCCAAGGGTTCGAACACGTGGCTTATTCCAGTCGCACAGCTGATGAGGGCGGGGCTGGCATGCGTCGTCCGCAGCTGCAAGAAATGTGCTGATCACGAGGCAATCAAACCAAGAACTGCGGCTTCTGGGCCGATAGCGGTCTGTCCGGTATCGGTAGCCTGGGTGCGCAAAAGCCGACATTCGGCCAACGACGCCATTGCGGACATTCGGTTTTGCCACCATCCTGCGCCCACTTTCAGCAAGGGGCCAGCAGTGAGGCGATCATCCAGACCTGTACTAGCGTCGTATAAGATCGGCCCTCTGCTCGTCGGCAGCGCTGTCTAGATGAAGAGTGATTTGATCAAGCTGGAAGGTCAGTCCGGCCACGCCATTGTCGCAACTATCGAGGGCGCGACAAATGGCATGCCGGTGATTCTCGCGCATGGAGGCGGGCAAACCCGGCGGGCCTGGAAGAAGATTTCGACCTTGCTCGCCAATCGAGGCTTCCGCGCAATTGCCATTGACCTGCGCGGTCATGGGGACAGCGATTGGGCCAGCGACGGAGCCTATGATATTGTCGACTTCGCCAGCGACCTAGTCGCCATATCCGTCGGGCTGGATCGCAAGCCAGCGCTGATCGGCGCGTCGCTGGGGGGGCTTGCCGGAATAGTCGCCGAAGGGCAGCTTTCCCCCGGCAGCTTCGCCTCGCTAACGTTAGTCGACATTACCCCGCAGATGGAAGCAACCGGCGTTGCGCGGGTTGTGGGGTTCATGGCCGCCCATGCGCGCGAAGGCTTCGCGTCCCCGGATGAAGCCGCGCGGGTCATTTCCGAATATCTGACGCATCGCCCCAGCCGTAAGGCATCGGCAGGCCTCGCGCATTATTTACGCGAGAAGCCTGACGGGCGCTATTACTGGCACTGGGATCCGGCCTTCATCGACGGAATAATGCGTCGCCAAGCGCAGAACGGCGACTTGGGTGATCACGGGCGTAGCGAGCTTAGCGAGGCCGCGACGAAGCTAACGCTCCCGGTGCACCTGGTTAGAGGCGGTTCCAGCGATCTCGTCTCACCGGAAGCGGCGGAGCATTTCAAGCAACTGGTCCCGCATGCCGCTTACAGCGACATCGCCGATGCCACCCACATGGTGGTCGGCGACCAAAACGATGTCTTTGGAGCGGCGATTGTCGATTTCTTGACTCTTACTCATGCCGTGAGCGATGCAGGATGAGCAGTCGCACCGAAAGACCCGATCTCGCCGAACTGCGAAATAAGCTCCACATAGCTCCGTTTCATCGCTGGCTCGGTCTCAATATTGTTGATCTTACCGAGCGCGAGCTAATCATCGAGATGCCTTGGCGGGATGAGATCGTCTCAAACCCGATAATCGGGGCGGCGCATGGCGGTATTTTGTCCACGCTGATCGACCTTACCGGGCTCTACACGGTCAACGCTCCTGGCGGCATCGGACGGGCCACGGCAGACCTCTGTGTCGATTTTCATCGTCCTGCCACGTCCGGGCCGCTGCGCGCGATCGGCAAGGTGGTCAAATTGGGCAAGCAGTTGAGCGTTGCGGAGGCCAGAATCGAGGGCTCCGATAAGCGACTACTCGCCAGCGGCCGAGGTGCATACGTCGCCTAATCGGGCGATTCACGGCGGGCAGGCGCGCGTTCTCATTCACGACGGAACCAATTGACCACGATCAGAGACCCCGACAGTAATGCGCACCCTCCAGCCAACGTTGGCTGCCCCTCCAATAATAGCGCTGCCGCGATAATGAGGGCAGCAGAGATGACATGATGACCAGCGAGAGACTGCTGGCGACCACCTCTCGCCAGCAACTCTAGATCCCGCCGGTCTAGGTTGATCGGCAGTCGGCCGGATCGCACGATCTTCTCCAGCGCCAAAATCAGCTCGGGCGCATTCAGCGCTGCCCGTCCCAGAAGCGTGACTGTGCGACGCGCCTTGTCGCGCAGCTCTCCAAATCCAGCTCGTTCACGAAGCAATTGCCGCGCAATAGGGGCCAGTTCCGCGCCGATGTCGAAGCGCGGGTCGATGCGCCGCACGAATCCTTCCGCGGTAAGGAGCGTGCGCAACATTAGCGCGAGATCCGGAGGCAGCGATAGCTGAAACTCCCGTAACAGGCGGAACACCTCGGCGAAAATTTCACCTAGATCGATCTGGGCCAGCACGGACGCCTTGAACCGGTCAATCAGGCCCGCCAGCGCCCGGACGAGTGCTTCCCGGTCGACGGCAGGATCGCCCGCCCACCCAAGGAGCACATCGGCGAGGCTAGCGGTGTCCTCGGCCGCGATCGCCAGGGAAAGCTCGACGAGTTCGTCTCGGCGGTGCGGCAACAATGTCCCAACGGCGCCGAAATCTATGAACACGAGGGTGCCGTCAGTTTTGACCAACAAGTTGCCGGGATGGGGATCGGCATGAAAACGGCCGTTGATCACGATCATTCGCAAGACCGCCTGGGCGTAGGTGCGGGCCACCTGGGACAGGTCGATCCCTGCGGCGCGGAGCCGATCCAGGTCGGTCGCAGGAAGCGCATCAACGCGCTCCTGCATATTGATGCTACGCCCCGTCGCGTCCCAGTCAAACTGGGCCGTCTCCACGCCGAAATCAGCAAGGAATGTTCCGATCTCCTCGCTGGCGCTTCCTTCCGCTGAAAGGTCCATTTCGCGGTCGAGGCTTTCGGCGAAGAAACGCAGGAGTTCGTCGGGGCGCTGGCGGGCGACGGACGGATTGACTCGCTGCGCCAGACGGGCAACCCGCCGAAGCAGGCGAAGATCGGCGTCTACGATCTCCTCTATGCCTGGGCGCCTGATCTTCACGATGACCGGGACACCATCCTTGCGCACCGCGGCGTGGACCTGCGCGATGGAACCTGCAGCAAGCGGCGTCTCGTCGAAACGTTCGAAGTATTCGGACACCGGCGCGCCCAACGCCGCCTCTATCGAATGTCGAACTTGGGCAAATGCCACGGCTGGCACGCGATCCTGCAGGGTCGCGAGCGCACTGGTCCATTCCGATGGGAGCATGTCGCTCCGCATTGCCAAGACCTGCCCGAACTTGACGGCGACCGGGCCGATCTCGCGCAACGCAGTAACGAGCTGGTCCGGTCGCGGAGAAACCGGTTCGCCGCGGCTCGCCCCGATCCCCAGACTTGCCGAAAGTCCGCTCAGACCGTGCCTGCCAAGTATGCCAATCACCTGCGCGAGGCGTCGGCTCTCGCTCAACGTGAGATTATGGAGGTCAGGCATCGGAAAGCAATCCACGTGCGTTTGCGCTCATGATCGCCAGCACGTCGGTGAGCGACCTCTTTTGTGCTGGCGATACCCCTGCCCACAACTTTTCGTGCGTCGCGTCCGCGGCCCTTCGGAGTTCGGGGAGGATGTCCTCGACCTTCTTCGTCAGCTCAAGCTGCCAAGCCCGGCCATCGCTCAAGTCGCGGCGGCGGATGATGTACCCCTGATTACATAACGCCGAGACAGCGAGACCGACCGTAGCCGATTCAAGTTCGAGCTGCCTGGCGACGTCGGATTGATTCAGCGACGGGTCCTTGATGAGCTGAGCCAGCACCCTCCACTGCGTGCGGTGCAGGCCAATCGGCTGTGTGCGTTCGTCGAATGCTCTTCGGGCCGCCCGGCTGATTTCGTCCATCAGGAAAATGGCGCGATCATTATCGTTTACGACGTTTTGGAGATCGGGGCCGGTCATCTTACCAGTCATCAAAGGAAGCTACCTACGCTTTGGAATTAGTAAAGGGCTTTCATATCTCCGAAGAAGGCTTATGTGGCGCGGAAGCGTCGCGGGCGCAGCTTTGGAGTACGAGGGCAAATGGACGATAGCATAGGGCAGGCAATCGATCCTGCAGCCGAGAAGGAAAGGGACAAGCCCAAGGCGCTCTCCAATCCGAAGGTTCGGCGCGCTCTGATTCTCGCTGGGCTCGTCGTCCTGATCGCGGCCGGCATTTGGTATTATCGCCATGAGACATATGGAAAATACCAGCAGTCGACTGACAACGCCTATATCGCGGCCGACAGCGTGGTGGTCGCTCCGAAGGTGGCTGGCTACGTTGAACGCGTGCTGGTCACGGAAAATCAGCCGGTAAAGGAAGGCGACGCCCTCGCTCAGCTCGATGTTCGTGACTATCGCGCGCAGTCGAATCAGGTCACTGCGCAGATTGCCGCGACACTGGCTGGCGCCGATACCATTCGTGCGCAGCAGCGGGAACAGGACGCTGCGATCAATCAAGCCCGCGCACAGCTTGCAGCGGCGACGGCGCAGGCGGCGCTCGCGGGGGAACAGGTTTCGCGCTATCGTCCGCTTGCGGCGAGCGGGGCAGAACCTCGGGAAAAGCTGGACCAGCTACAGGCGCAAGCCCGCGAAGCGCAGGCACAGGTCGCCGCCGCCAGGGCGGGGCTTCTGGCCGCACAGAGGCGACAAGGCACTCTAGGCGAGCAAATCCAGCAGGCTGTCTCACAGGCTAGCGCAGCGCGCGCTCAGCTTGAGGCCGCGCGTCTGAACCTGTCAGCGACGACATTGCGGTCAAGCATCACGGGGCGGATTGGCGATCTGACTGTTCGCGCCGGCCAGTACGTCCAACCGGGGCAACGGCTCATGAGCGTGGTGCCGACTGACAGGATCTATGTGACGGCTAATTTCAAGGAAACCCAACTCGGCTTGATCCGTCGAGGACAGCCGGTCGCTTTGGAAGTCGACGCACTGCCCGAACTCGAAATCGAGGGTCGAGTCG
The DNA here is from genome assembly GCA_964638925.1 of uncultured Stakelama sp. Classification (GTDB taxonomy): domain Bacteria; phylum Pseudomonadota; class Alphaproteobacteria; order Sphingomonadales; family Sphingomonadaceae; genus Sphingomonas. The sequence goes on from CAZWZP010000002.1 coordinate 5,370, forward strand.
AAAGCATCGCACCCGGTACAGGTGCCGAGTTCTCGATCCTGCCACCGCAGAACGCCACCGGCAATTTCACGAAGATTGTGCAGCGCGTCCCCGTCCGCATCTCGATACAGGCAACGCCGGAGGTCCAGCGCCTGCTGGTTCCGGGCATGTCAGTGGTGGCAACGGTCGATACCCGTGGCGCGAAGGGCGAACTTGACGCGCTCCGCACGCGCGGGCGCTGACAAGAAATGCAAGCGGCCTCGCCTACACGCGTCACCGGTACCCCCGAGCGCGCTGATGCAACCGCGTGGATTGCCGTGGCTGCCGGTGCCCTTGGCGCGATGCTGGCCACGCTGGACATCTCGATCGTAAATTCAGCCTTGCCGACGATCCAGGGCGAAATCGGCGCGACCGGCACCGAAGGCACCTGGATCGCCACGGCGTTTCTGGTCGCTGAGATCATCGTCATCCCGCTTAGCGCTTGGTTGGAGCGGCTTTTCGGGCTTCGCACCCTCCTGATCGTCGCGGTAAGCTCATTCACCGCGTTTTCCGTTCTCTGCGGCGTGGCGACAGACCTAACTACCATGATCATCGGGCGTGTGGGCCAGGGTTTCATGGGCGGCGCGCTCATACCGACGGCAATGACCATTGTCGCAAAGCGACTGCCGCCATCGCAGCAGCCGATAGGCATGGCACTGTTCGGCATGACGGTGGTCCTGGGGCCGGTCATGGGGCCGCTGGTCGGCGGTTGGCTGACCGAAAATCTCAGTTGGCACTATGCGTTCTTCGTCAACGTTCCGGTCTGCGCCCTTCTTCTCCTGCTGCTATTCATTGGACTGCCGCACGAAAAGCCGGACTGGGTTTACCTGCGAGAAGCGGACTGGGCAGGTATTCTGGGAATGATCCTCGGTCTGGGCGGTCTGACCGTCGTGCTCGAGGAAGGGCACCGCGAAGAGTGGTTTGAATCGGCGCTGATCGTCCAGCTCACGATTGTCACTGTTATCGGCTTCGCGCTGCTCACCTATGGACAGATCTACGCCCGGAAGCCGGTCTTGAAGCTTCGTCTGATGTTGAGCCGACAGTTCGCCAGCGTCGTCGTCATGGCCCTAGCGCTTGGTATGGTGATGTATGGCTCGACATATGTCATCCCACAGTTTCTGACGATCATTTCCGACTACAACGCCTTGCAGACCGGTCTCGTCATCTTCTGGATGGGGGTGCCCGCTTTCTTGCTGATGCCCATCCTGCCGTTTATGATCCGCAGGATTCATATCCGCTTCGCCGTGGGAGCCGGGATGCTGATTATGGCGCTCAGCTGCTTCATATCAGTCAATCTGACCGCGGAGTCAGGTGGCGGCGTTTTCACTGAAAGCCAGTTCTTGCGTGGCGTCGGTATGATCCTAACGATGATGTTCCTCAATCAGGCGACCGTTGCTTCTGTCGCAAGAGAAGACGCTGGCGATGCTTCTGGCATCTTCAACGCCGCACGCAATCTGGGCGGGTCTTTTGCGCTGGCCGGCCTTGCCTCGTTCCAAGACCAGCGACTGTGGCATCACAGCAGACGCATGGAAGAATCGCTCAATGCGAACGGTGGACGTCTGCAGGATTATATCGATGGTCTCACTACCTCGCTGGGCAGCCCGCAAGCTGCTCTGCAAATGCTTTCAGGCACAATCCAGCGCGAAGCTTTCGTCATGACCTACAACGACGTCTTTTTCGCGATGGGCGCGATCACGCTCGCAACCGTTCCACTCGTGATGTTTCTTCGGGCGCTGCCCAAGAACGCCTCGCTCTCGATGCACTGAGACCTTCATGCGCAAGCTCATCCCGCTTCTTTTCACTTTCGCTCTTCTCGGAGCGTGCACTGCCGGTCCCGATTATGCCGGGCCGCCCCGGGTTGCCTCGGTCGGGGCGGATGGCTTCCTGCGGGCCGGTTCCGATGTGGATTCGCAAGCGCCGCTCTCCAGCGACTGGTGGTTGCTGCTGGGCGATCCGGTGCTTAACGACCTCGAAGCGCGCGCGCTTGCCGGAAATCCCGGCGTCGCTGCCGCCCGCGCCAGGATCGACCAGGCGCGTGCCTCGCTGCGGCAGGAACGCGCCAACCGGCTTCCCTCGGCCGCTGGCCAGGCAACTACGATCCAAGCCAAAATACCCGGTCTCGACCTTCAGAACGGTCCACCGTCCGGAACGCCAGGGACGCCCGGCCAAACCGAGGATGAGGAAACGTTGAGTGTCTACAACGTGGGTCTCAATGCAAACTGGGAAATAGACTTTGCCGGAGGGCAGCGGAGGCGCATCGAAGCCGCCAATGCGCAGGCCGCGGCAAGCGTTGCGAACGCCGAGGATGCGCAGGTCCAACTCGCGGCTGAAGTCGCCAGGGCATACGTCGGTCTCAGGGAAGCCCAGTCGCGCCTCGACCTTGTCGAGCAGCAGCGCGAATTGCAGCAGCAGACCCTGGAGCTGACTTACCAGAGGTATACGCAAGGCGCGCTCGCCTTGTTTCCGGTCGGCAACGCAAATGCCGAGCTTGAGCTGCTCAAGTCACAGATCGCGGAAGCGACTGCCGATGTTGCGGTCCTGAAAGACACCTTGGCGGTGCTCACCGGAGAAGCACCCGGCAGTCTTGATCAGCTGCTCTCAAAAGACTCGGCAATCCCCTTGCCTCCAACGCGCGTAGCTGTGGGCGACCCTGCCGCGCTGATCGCGAGGAGGCCCGACATTCGCGCGGCCGAGCGGACGCTCGCGGCAGCCAATGCCCGTATTGGCGTGGCCGAGGCAGCGCGGTTTCCGAAGCTTTCCTTCATGGGAATTCTTGGCCTCGGAGGCACCCAGCCCGATGACATCTTCGATCTGGGCAACCTCTCGGCGATAGCATTGCCGCAATTGCAGTGGAACCTGCTCGACTTCGGTCGAACCGAAGCTTCGATCGACCAGGCCGAGGCCGGGCGGGAAGAGGCCTTGCAGCGTTATCGCGAGATTGTGTTGCGCGCGCTACAGGACGCAGAGCAATCGCTTGCCCGCTTCAGCCAGCAACGCGCCAACGTGGCTGCTCTGGCGCAAGTCAAGCGGCAGGCCGACACCGCGGCTGGACTCAATCAACAACGATACAAAGCTGGCGCAATTTCCCAGGCAGACCTGAATACCTCCTTGCGGCAACGGCAGCAGGCGACGGTCGATTTAAATCGTTCGATCGCCGCCATGACCAACAGCTGGATCGCAATCCAAAAGTCGTTGGGTCTCGGTTGGAGTGAACCAGGAACGATGCCTGCTGTCGCTAACATAGGAATTCCTGAATCTTCATAGCGAGATAATCCGGCGGGCTTGTGGGGAAACAGCATCCCCGCTGGATTGTCATTGCGGGACCCAAGCGAAGCGCTGGAAGAAAGCGCTGGGCTAAGAGAAGGGACTTCGCTGAGAATTCTCAACTCGCCCTTCGCAACTGGTTTTCTTGTGACGCTACCTTCGGAAAGCCGGACGCAAAGCAGTCCAGCGACCAAAGATCTGACCCGATGTTCCGTGGTTTTCTAAAGCTACGATGAGCGGGCGTAGCCCAAGCGGCGTTAGGCGTGAAATAGCGGCATGCGGCGGCATTTGGTGGGCCCGGAAAGATTCGGACTATCTCTTGATCGTGAAATTATCGAAATGCCGTTCGTCCGCTTTTAGGAGTTGCCCGTTCGAGTTTTAGCGGCCGAAATCAGGGCGCAAAGCTGCCGAGGCGTCACCTGACTGCCGAGCTAATCTACAGGATCGGCGCGGCCGAATTCCACGCCGCTCGAGCGCACTAATCGACAACCTAGCAGATCGGGGAACCCTTCGCGTTCCCTGGATGTTCAACGTTCGTTCGGCGGGTTCACCGGAGAAACACCGGAGTGCGCCTTGTCGAATCGCGAGATCGGGGCGCGAAAAAGCCCGCTAACTCGTTGAGTCAGCGGGCTTTATCATGGTGGGCGTGGCAAGGATTGAACTTGCGACCCCTGCGATGTCAACACAGTGCTCTACCACTGAGCTACACGCCCACTCGCCTTGCGGCGAATCTCGGGAAGCGGCGCTTTAGCGGGGGTCGCCCCCCCTTGCAAGCGCCCGTTTCAATTGCTGCTGGGCACCTGCTCCATCTCGAACAAGCGGTCAACCTCCAGCACCAGGTCGCGCAGATGAAATGGCTTGGACAGTACCCGCGCCTGCGGCACCTGCTTCCCCGCCTTCAACGTGACTGCGGCGAAACCGGTGATGAACATCACCCGCATATCGGGGGCGATCTCGGCGGCGCGTTGCGCCAGTTCGATCCCGTCCATCTCGGGCATCACGATATCGCTGAGCAGCAGGTCGAACCGCTCAGCCTCGATCAATGGCAGCGCGGCGGTGCCGCGATCGACCGCGGTGACGGCATAGCCGGACTTTTCCAGCGCGCGCGTGAGATACTCGCGCATCACCTGGTCGTCCTCGGCCAACAAGATCCTGATCATTCACCCCTCGCCCGCGGCATAACCCCGCGCCTGCCCGTGGCATACTATGCGCGAAGCCCTTAAGAAATTCCAGCCAGCGCGTTGCAGCGGCCCGTATCGGCGCATAGGTTTGCCAGGTGATCGCGCCGCTGCCCTTTGACCGCCATGGCCCCGAGTGTCCGGCATCACCGGTCGTCCTCTCGGTCCCGCACGCTGGGCGCGATTACCCACTCCCGCTGCGTGCCGCGCTCAAGGGTTCCGTCGCCAGCCTGCTTCCGCTGGAGGATCGCCATGCCGATACGCTGGCGCTCGCGGCGCGGGGAATCGAGACCTTGCTCGTCGCCACCCGCCCGCGCGCGTGGATCGACCTCAACCGCGCCGAGCATGAACGCGACCCCCGGATCGACGAGGGTGCCGAACCGGTGCCCGAGGCGGCACAGTCAATCAAGCTGCGCAGCGGACTGGGTCTGGTTCCCCGCCGCGCCGGCGGAGCAGAGCTGTGGCGCCGCCGCTTCGCCGCCGAGGAAGTGCAGGCGCGGATCGAGCAGGATCATCGTCCCTATCATGATGCGCTGGCCCAGGCGCTCGCGGCGGCGCGCGCGCGGTTTGGTGTCGCGGTGCTGATCGACGTCCACTCGATGCCCCCGCTCGCCCCCGGCGCTGCGCGCCTTGTCATCGGCGACCGCTTTGGCCGGTCAAGCGCCGCGCGCTTTGTTGCGCGGGTAGAGGCCGTGGCGCACGCGGCTCGCATACGCACCGCGCTCAATACGCCCTATGCCGGGGGCCATGTGCTTGAGCGCCATGCCGAACCCGCGGACAACGTCCATGCGATCCAGCTGGAATTCGACCGCAGCCTCTATCTCGACCGCCGCCGCGATGCGCCGGGACCGGGGCTGGAGTCCACCGCAGCGCTGCTGCGCGCGATCATCGACGCGGTAGCGGATGAAGCACTCCCCCTGGCCGACGCGGCGCAGTAATTTGCCGCCCTGCGGCACCGGCCCACCCTTGAATCCCAAAAAAACCGCCCGGTGTTACCACCGGGCGGCCAAGGTTCAGGGAGGAGACACGCCCGAAGGCGTGCCGCGCGGGTCCGCGAAAGGGGGGACACGAAACCGCGCTACAAACAGTATAGTTATGCTTGACCGTGGCTTCAAGGCCACAACCCAAAATGCGACGAATGGAAGGTTTCGACGGGGCTAACCCCCTCGTCAGCCAACCGAAATTGGCCGAATCCGAGTCCGGAGCCGACCAAGCGGCTCCGGAGGGATCAGGGTCAGACCGCCGGAGCGATCTGCGGCGCGACCGCGCCAATCGCCATCTGGCGCCCGAAAATCTCGCGGACCAGGCCCAGCGAGAAAAGATGGGCATAGATCAACGGCAACATACCGTTCTGCTGGATCTTGCGCAGCTGGTCGCCACGCAGTTCGTTGAGCTTCGCCTCATCAACCATGCGGAAACCGCGATAGATGTATGGCTGCGCCGCGCCTTCCGGCTGGATCGCGACTTCGCCGTCCATCAACAGTCCCATGTCATTGAGTTCCTTGAGAAACGCGCCGGTCTTCTGACCTGCGATCTCAAATTCTTCGTTGAACTTCAGGATCTGCTGAACCAGCTCGGTCGGCTTGCCGTCGTCGAACAGCGCTTCACCATCGTCGAACGCGCCGATCGAGTCGGTGCTCGGATCGAAGCACAGCGACAGCTCCTCCGAATCCGGACGCAGCCGGGCCAGGAGGAAGGGATAGCGCCGGATATAGGCCGGGATATACATCGGCTCGGTCCCGCGCGGCTTGCCGTCGGCGTCGAAGAAGACGTTGACGCCTTCGTTCAGTCCCATCAGCGCCAGCGGCACCGGCTCGTCGCCCGCCGAAAAGACAATCGGCATATGACGCTGAACCAGCGGAAACTCCTCAACCGTCAGCGGCACAGCGTGCTGCTTGCCGAGGAACGGCGCAGTCGTCGCAGGACGAATGCGAAAATTGCCATGCATCTCGCTCGAGAGCGGGAGAAGGTCGTTGTAGAAAACGGGAAGACCCTGTGCTTGCGGCGCGCTGGCCATGAAATTCTCCTGGATATAGGTCAGCGCGGTCTATTGGTCGGCGCGCGCTGGCGCAAGCGTAACCAGTTTCCCTGGATTGAACAGATTGTCCGGGTCGAACGCGCGCTTGATCGCAGACAGGGCGTGCATCCGCGCGGGCGACGCCAGCCGCGCCAGCTCGTCACGCTTCATCTGGCCGATGCCATGCTCAGCCGAAATCGAGCCGCCCGCCGCGACCACCAGGTCGTGAACGAAGGGACTGATTAGCCCGGCATTTTCGGCAACCCAGTCGCGCCCCGCCCCCGACGGAGCGCGGACGTGGAAATGGACATTGCCGTCGCCCAGATGCCCGAACGCACCCGCGCTGGTCCCTGGAAATGCCGCCTCGACCGCTGCCGCGCCATGGATCATGAAGTCGGGCATCCCGGCAACGGGAACCGAAATGTCATGCTGCAGCGCCGGGCCGCTCGCGCGCTCCGCCTCCGAAATCGAATCGCGCAGCTTCCATAGTGCCTCGGCCTGCGCCTCGCTCGCGGCGATCGTCGCATCGCGGATCAGGCCGCGCTCCAGCCCAGCCGCAAGCATCCGTTCGAGCACCGGCGCGGGCGGCTCGGCCGCGCCATCGCTCGCCACCGCCTCGATCAGCACATGCCAGGGATGCGGCCCCGCCAGCGGATCGCGCGTTCCAGGGATGTGCTCCAGCACCAGCGCCAACGAATGTGCGGGCACGATCTCGAAACTTTCGATCGAATCGGTCGCGGCTTCGCACAGCCGCAACAAGTCGAGCGCGGCATGGGGCGATTCGACGCCGACCCACGCAACCGCGCGCGCCGCGACCGCTGGCACCAGCCGCAGCGTCGCGGCGGTGATCACGCCCAGCGTCCCCTCCGCCCCGATCAACAACTGGTTGAGGTCATATCCGCGATTATCCTTCTTGAGCGGGGCAAGCCCGTCATGCACGCTGCCATCGGGCAGCACCGCCTCGACCCCGAGCACCAGCGCGCGCATCGTGCCGAAGCGCAGCACCTGTGTCCCGCCGGCATTGGTCGATACCAGCCCACCGATCGTCGCACTGCCCTTTGCACCCAGCGTCAATGGAAAGCGCCGCCCGTGCGCCAGCGCCGCGTCGTGCAGGTCGGACAGGATCACGCCCGCCTGCGCAACCGCAAGTCCGGCTTCAGCATCGACGTGGCGGATCGCGTTCATCCGGCGCAGCGACAGGATCGCAGCGCTCCCGTCCGCGTCCGGGGTCGCCCCGCCGACCATTGACGTATTCCCGCCCTGCGGCACCAGCGGCACGCGATGCACCGCCGCAAGGGCGACGATCGCTGCGACCTCCGCCGTACTGCGCGGCTGAAGCAGCAGCGTCGATGCGCCCTGATATCGCCCGCGCCAATCGGTCAGCCAGGGCGCGATGGTATCGCGGTCGACCACCACAGTATCCGCGCCGATTCGCGCCGCTGCGGCGGCGGCAAGGGCGTTCAGCGCGCTGGCTCGATCGGGCATCGTCATCGCCGCGCGCTACCATGACGACACGATGCGGGGCAATTCATCCACTGTTCAACCCTGTCGGTTATAGGGCAAGACAGAATGGTGAAGCTGTTGATCGCGTTTGCGTCTGCCGCATTTTTGTTGCCCCCCGGCGCGCCGGGACCGGGTACGCCGTCGCCGTCGCCCTCGACCGCTGCGGCACCGACCCGCCTCGCCCAGGTGCGGATGCAGCAACATATCGTAATCCGCGTGCCTCGCCCCGATCCGGTACGCCGCGCCGCCGCGCCGCCACCCGCACCGCTGCCTCCGATCGACTGGGTCGAGAAACGCACCGACGATTGCGTCAGCACCGACGCGCTGTCGGGCGCGGCAATCATCCGGTCGGACAGTGTCGATCTGGTGCTGTCCGGCGGACGGCGCGTGCGCGCGAAGCTGGGCAGCGAATGCCCCGCGCTCGATTTTTATGCCGGCTTTTATGTGAAGCCCAACAAGGACGGGAAATTGTGCGCCAAGCGCGACGTGTTCCGATCGCGGGCCGGGGGCGAATGCCGGATTCGGTCGTTCCGCACGCTGATCCCGGGTCGCTGATCGGCATTTTCCGCGTTTACCTTGACTTTTTGCGCGGTTTCCCGGACAGCGCGGCTCAGTTTACTTTGCGGGGTGCGCCCCCATTTTTCCGGACATCTGGATGAGCTTTGCCGATCTCGGCCTCTCTGACGAATTGCTGAAGGCCGTTACAGAGGCCGGCTATTCCGAACCTACCCCGATTCAGCGCCAGGCGATCCCGTCGGTGCTGATGATGCGCGACCTGATCGGCATTGCCCAGACCGGCACTGGCAAGACGGCGAGCTTCGTGCTGCCGATGATCGACGTACTCGCCGAAGGACGCAGCCGCGCGCGGATGCCGCGCAGCCTGATCCTGGAGCCGACCCGCGAGCTCGCGGCGCAGGTGGCGGAGAATTTCGAGAAATACGGCACCTATCACAAGCTCAGCATGGCGCTGCTGATCGGCGGCGTGCAGATGGGCGATCAGGTCAAGGCGCTGGAAAAGGGCGTCGACGTCCTCATCGCCACGCCTGGCCGGCTGATGGACCTGTTCGGTCGCGGCAAGATCATGCTGAACGACTGTAACCTGTTGGTGATCGACGAGGCGGACCGGATGCTCGACATGGGGTTCATCCCCGATATCGAGGAAATCTGCACCAAGCTGCCCGCCAACCGTCAGACCCTGCTGTTCTCGGCAACAATGCCGCCGCCGATCAAGAAGCTGGCCGACAAGTTCCTGTCGAACCCAAAGACGATCGAAGTCGCGCGGCCCGCCAGTACCAATCTGAACATTACCCAGCGGCTCGTGCCGGTCAGCAACAGCGCCGCCGCCAAGCGCGAGGCGGTTCGCCGCCTGCTCGAGCGTGAAGATGTCCGCACGGCGATCATCTTCTGCAACCGCAAGACGACGGTGCGTGAGCTCAACAAGAGTCTGAAACAGCACGGCTATCGCTCCGCCGAAATTCATGGCGACATGGACCAGTCGTCGCGCATTGCCGAGCTTGACCGGTTCAAGGCCGGCGACGTCAACATCCTGGTCGCGTCGGACGTCGCCGCGCGCGGGCTGGACATCAAGGGCGTGAGCCACGTCTTCAACTTCGACGCGCCTTGGCACCCGGACGATTATGTCCACCGCATCGGCCGCACCGGCCGCGCCGGAGCGACCGGCACCGCCTACACATTGGTGACCAGCGCGGACGCCGAGGCGATCGAGAATATCGAGAAGCTGCAGGGCCAAAAGATCGAACGGATCGGCGAAATCCCGGCAGGCGAGCCTGAAGAGGCCAAGAAGCCGCGCGGCCGCAAGGCCAAGTCGGCCAAGGACGCACCGGTCGAAGCTCCGCCCCGCGAAGCCAAATCGCGCGACGAAGAACCCCGCGACGAGAAGGTCCGGGAGGTTCGCCCGCGCGAGCCGCGCCCGCGTGACGAACGCCCGCGTGATGATCGTCCCCGCGACGAACGCCCCCGGCGCGACCGCGGCTATGACGGCCGCGACGATGGCCCGGACGGTAAGGACGATGGCGGCTGGAACGGGCCCATCCCCGACTTCCTGAATTTCACGATTCCCGCGTGACTGGGCCTGAGGACGAGGATGATTTCCTCGCCTTCACCCCGGTCCCCGGCGTCGCCAGCCCGTGCATCGGCATCTGCTGCATGGGGGATGACGATGTCTGCGAAGGCTGCCGCCGCACGCTCGACGAGATTGCGGAATGGTCGACAGTCAGCGATGATCGTCGTCGTGCGATCCTCGATGCGATCGCAGCCCGGCGCTGACCGGCACCGCGCAGGACGGGGGGATAATGACACGAATGCCATGGCGGTTTGCTGCGGTGACCATTGCGCTCACGCTGGCCGCAAGCGGCGCTGCCCAGGAACCGACCAGCAGCTGGCGTAAGGCGGCCTGAGCGATGCGGGCGCTGGAGTCTGCTCCCAAAGAAACGCGGCACGTCAAATGGGGCGAGCCGGTGTTTACCCAGCCCGTCGCGCTAGCCGAAGCCACAATCCTCGCCGACGATGCCGATATAGCATTGCCCGGAATGCCGCTGGCCAAGGCACCGGTGACCCTGCGGCTGGCCAAGGGCGCGCAATTCTTTCGCGTCGCCACTGCCGAGTCCGATCACCGCACCCTCCGCGTCGATCGCCCGATCCAGCTCGACCGCCTGCCCGCGACGGTCGAATTGGGCGGCACGGCGCTAATCGTCCGGGCGATCGACGCGGAGGGTGCGGAGATCGCGATCATCAGCGACCATCGCGACGCGCCCTTGCTCGTTGCGCTTGCCGGACTGATCCTACGCGAAGCGCAGCAACCTTGAGGGGCGCGCATGAACTACGGATCGCTATAGCAGAATGACATTTCGGTCGGGAAACAATGGCTTGTTGAGCGCCCGCTGTTTCGCCACAAGCGCGATGCAATGATTCCCACTTCGTCCGCCCGGAGCCTGTTGCGCGCCGCGACAGCATCCGCGCATGAACGGGTGGACGACGCGTTCGGCGCGTTCGACCTGAGCGATCGCGACGGGTACCGCGCGTTTCTTCTCGCGCAGGCCGGGCCGTTGCTGACGACTGAGACGGCGGTGGATGCGTTCGATCCCGTCGCGCTGCTACCCGACTGGCCCGAGCGGCGACGCGCACCGCTGATCGCCGCCGATCTTGCCGATTTCGATGTATCAATGCCCGCGCCAGAACCGCTGTCGCTGGACTCGGTGGAAGCTGCGCTGGGGGCGATCTACGTCCTCGAAGGATCGCGGCTGGGCGGCGCGTTGCTGGCGCGTAACGTTCCGATGGACCTTCCAGGCCGGTTCATTCGTTGCCCTGCTGCGCCGAAGCGCTGGCGCGGCTTGATCGAGGTGCTGGACCGGACCCTCGTCACCGACGATCAGCGTGAAGTGGCGGAAAGCGCTGCCCGTGCCGTCTTCGACCTGTTCTGGCGAAGCGCTCGGGGGCATGGAAGGATGACCGTCGTTGAATGATCCGCACCCTGTCGATCTCACCAACTGCGATCGCGAACCCATTCATATCCTCGGCAGCATCCAGCCGATCGGTTTTCTGATCGCGCTTACCGCCGACTGGATCGTCGCGCGCAGCTCGGCGAACCTGCCCGAATATCTGGATTTCTATCCCGAGCAGATCGTCGGCCATCCGCTTGCCGAGTTTCTGCCCGCCCCGGTGATTCACGACCTGCGCAACCGTACCGCAACCCTGCGCGGTCCCGACGCGGTCGAACGATTGTTCGATGTCGAATTGATCCCCGGCGCGGGGCGGCTCGATCTCGCGATCCATCTGTCGGGCGGCCAGATCGTGATCGAGGGCGAGCGTTCAACCGGCGAGGTCGGCGACGTCACTGGCATGGTGCGCTCGATGATCGCGCGGCTCGACCAGTGCGGCGACATGCTGTCCTTCTACCGTGAGGGCGCGCGTCAGGTGCGCGCACTCACCGGCTATGACCGGGTGATGGTCTATCGCTTTGCCGCTGACGGATCGGGCGAAGTGGTGGCGGAGGCGTGCAAGCCCGGCATCGGCCGTTTCCTCGGCCTGCACTATCCGGCCAGCGACATCCCCGTGCAAGCGCGCGTGCTCTATACCCGCAACCTGTTGCGCGTGATTGCCGACGTCAATTCGACCCCGGTGCCGATCGTCCCCGAGCTTGACGAAAAGGGCGAGCCGCTCGACCTGTCGCTGTCGCTGCTCCGTTCAGTGTCGCCGATCCATATCGAGTATCTGCGCAACATGGGCGTGGATGCGTCGATGTCGATTTCGATTCTGGTCGATGGCAAGCTGTGGGGGCTGTTCGCCTGCCACCATTATGCACCGCGCCATCCCAGCTTCGAGCGGCGTTCGATCTCCGAATTGTTTGCACAGATGTTCTCGATGCGGCTCGAAAGCCGCGAGCGGCAGCAGACCGTGGAGTTCGAGCGCCGCGCGCGCGATATCTCCGACCAGTTGCTCGGTGCGGTCGCCTCCGACGAAACACTGCTGCGCGATCCCGACTGGCTTGCTGACATCCTGACCAATGCGATCCCCGCCGACGGGGTGGGCGTATGGCTCAACGGCAGCTATGCCTTTTCGGGCATTACTCCGCCCACCGACGATTTCCGCCGGATCATTCGCGCGCTCAACGCAACCGCTGCGGGGAAGGTGTTCGCGACCGACCATATCGGATCGCTGATCGTCGATGCCGAACCATTCGCGGGAAGTGCCGCCGGGCTGCTGGCCATCCCGATCTCGCGCTCGCCCCGCGACTATGTCGTGCTGTTCCGCAGCGAGATGGTGCGCTCGATCCGTTGGGCGGGCGATCCGCACAAGCCGGTCGAATATGGCCCGAACGGCCCGCGCCTTTCCCCACGCGAGAGTTTCGAGGAGTGGAAGGAGTTGGTCCGCGGACGGTCACGCCCGTTCACCGCGTCCGAATTGCGCGTCGCCGAAACGCTGCGCGCGACGCTGATCGAAGTGGTGCTGCGTCTTGCCGATGAGGCGTCGGCCGAGCGTCAACGCTCCGGCGCGCGGCAGGAATTGCTGATCGCCGAGCTCAACCACCGCGTCCGCAACATCCTTGGCCTGATCCGCGGCCTGATCCGCCAGGCCCAGCCCGAGGAGGATGCCGTCCGCGATTTCGTGAAGGTCGTCGATGGCCGAATCCACGCGCTGGCCCGCGCGCACAACCAGATTACCGAGGATCATTGGGGCCCGGCTTGGCTGCAAGCGCTGATCGACGCCGAAGCCGCCGCCTTCGCCGAAGAGGGCGAGCGCATCCTGAGCGACGGCGAGCCGGTGATGCTCAACCCCCAGGCCTATTCGACCATGGCGCTGGTGCTGCACGAGCTGGTCACCAACTCGACCAAATATGGCAGCCTGTCGGTTCCCGGCGGCACGGTGAAGCTTAGCTGGGCCTGCAATGCGCGCGGCGATCTGCTGCTGGAGTGGCGCGACGTCGGCGGCCCGCCGGTCAAGCCGCCGACGCGCCGGGGCTTTGGCACCACGATTATCGAGCGCTCGGTTCCCTATGACCTGGGTGGCGAGGCGACGGCGCGCTACCCCGAGACCGGATTCGAGGCGGATTTCTGCATCCCCGCCCGCCATGTCTCCAAGCCGCGCGAGGGCGGTGCCCCGCTGATCCGCTTCCCGCGCGCGCCGCATGGCCAACGTGACGAGCCACCCGCCGACCTGCTCACGGGCCAGCGCCTGCTGCTGGTCGAGGACAGCCTGATCATCGCGCTGGATGCCGAGGATATCGCGACCCGGCTCGGCGCGACCGACGTGATGACCGCCGCGTCGGTCGACGCCGCACTCGACCTGATCGCCGCACAGCCGCCAACGGTGGCCATCCTCGACATCAATCTGGGCAGCACCACCAGCTTTGCGATCGCCGACGCGCTGCTCGAACGCCGCATCCCGTTCATGTTTGCGACCGGCTATGGCGAGCAGGCGCAATTCCCAGACCAGCATCGCGGCCGACCGGTGGTGCAAAAACCCTATACGCAGGAGAATGTCGCCCGCGCGCTGGCGGATATGCTGGGCTAAACTCGCAGTACGCGCCCCGCCACCGCGTCCAGTCTTGCCAACACCTCCGGGTCACGCATCTGCGGTGCGGTGATTAGCGCCGTGTCCAGACACGTGTCGATCGGTGACGCCGCCCGTTCGGCTGGCAGCGTGCGGAGCAGGTTCAGCACCATCGCCCGCGCCTTTTCGGCGTTGCTCGATAGCTGTGCAATCACCTGCGCGACATCGACCGCAGCCTCTTCCTCCCGCCAGCAATCATAATCGGTGACCATCGCCACCATCGCGAAGGGCAGCTCCGCCTCACGCGCAAGCTTGGCCTCGGGCATTGCGGTCATGCCGATCACGTGGCAGCCCCAGCTGCGATAGAGATGGCTTTCGGCACGGGTCGAAAATTGCGGCCCCTCCATGACGAGGCAGGTGCCGCCGCGATGCACCGCCGCGCCAGCCGCTTCCGCTGCATCGGCGGCGAGCGCGGACAGACGCGGGCAGACCGGATCAGCCATCGAGACATGCGCGACCATGCCGGTTCCGAAAAAACTCGACGGGCGCCCCCTGGTCCGGTCGATGAACTGGTCGACGACCGTGAACGTCCCCGGCGCGCGTTCCTCCTGCAACCCGCCGACCGACGACACCGACAGCACATCGGTGACGCCCAGCCGCTTGAGACAGTCGATATTCGCGCGCGCGTTCAGCTCCGACGGGCTGACCCGGTGTCCGCGCCCGTGGCGGGGCAGGAACGACACGCGGACATGCCCCACCCGCCCGGTGAAGATCGCGTCGGAGGGTTCACCCCAGGGCGAGTCGATCTCGACCCATTGCCCGCCCTCGATTCCGGCGACGTCGTACAGCCCCGACCCGCCGATGATCCCGATATGCCAACCGCTCATGCCGTCCCCTGCTTGCTCACCTTTGGCCGCGCATAAGCGAAGTAGATGACAACCCCGAGCAGGTTCCAGATCAGGAAATACAGCTGGGTCTTGGTCGGCAGGCTGACGAACAGATAGGCGCAGCCGAGCACCGCGATCGCTCCGACCAGCCACCACAAAGGCGTGCGGAACATGCGCGGCGCATCCGGCGCCCGACGGCGCAGCACCATCATGCAGATCGCCACCGCAGCGAACGCCACCAGCGTCCCGGCATTGGCCAGCGCCGCAATCTCCTCGATCGGAAGCAGTCCCGCGATCACGCTAACGATCACCGCCGTAAAGATGGTGATCCGCACCGGCGCGCCGCGCGACGACACTTTGGCGAGCGCAATCGGCAGCATCCCGTCGCGCGCCATGGTGAAGAAAATCCGGCTCTGCCCGAACAGAAAGCCGAGCAGCACCGTCGGCAGCGCGATCACCGCCGAGATGGCAAGGAAGGTGGCAAAACGCGGCTGCCCCAGTTCGCGCAGGATCAGCGCCAGCGGCTCGGGGCTGTCGGCGAACTGCGTGTAGGAAAGCGCGCCGACTGCAGCGACCGCGACGAGCATATAGATGGCGACGCACGCGACCATCGACCCGACGATGCCGATCGCAAGGTCGCGTCCCGGATTCTTGGTCTCTTCCGCCGCTGTCGAGATCGCGTCAAACCCGTAAAAGGCAAAGAAGATGATCGCCGCCGCCGCCATCACGCCGCGCTCGACCCCATCCGCCGATACGCTCTTGGCGAAGCCGAACGGCGCGAAGGGTTCAAAATTGGCGCCATTGAAATAGGGGAGCGCGACCGCGACGAACACCGCCAGCGCCACGATCTTGACGATGACGAGACCCGCATTGAGCGTCGCGCTCTCGCGCGTGCCGAGGCACAGCAGCCCGGCGACGATCGCGATGATCACGATCGCCGGGATGTTGACGATTCCCCCCGCGTGCGGCCCGCTCATCAGCTCCATCGGCACCCCGGCCCAGGATTGCAGCAACGGCGCTGCATAGCCCGACCAGCCGACCGCGACCGCGCTGACCACCAGCGAATATTCCAGAATCAGCGACCAGCCGACGACCCAGGCGATGATTTCCCCCAGCACGGCATAGCTGTAGCTGTATGCACTGCCCGACGCCGGCATCATCGTCGACATTTCGGCATAGGCGAGCGCGGCGGCGGCGCAGATCGCGCCGGCAATGACGAACGACAGGATCACCGCCGGCCCCGCCTTGCCCGCGCCGACGCCGATCAGCGTCAGGATGCCGGTGCCGACGATCGCCCCGATGCCGAGCGCAATCAGATGTGGCCAAGACAGGGTCGCCGCAAGCCGATGTTCGGGGGCATGGTCAGCCGCGCCCTTCACGCTCTTTGTACGAAACAACCCGTCGGCCATGCGATCCCCCTGTCTATGACGAAGGGGTGCGACGGAGACGCGCGCGCGTCAACGGTTCATGCCGCCGACAGGTGACGAAGCGCATCGTTGCGACATCAAAACGGAGTATCGGCCATGCACCGCCGCCTGTTCCTCACCACACTCGGCGCCACCGCCGCCGCCCCCGTGCTCGCGCAACGCAAGTCGCCCAGGGAACCCAATCCGCAGATCGACTATGCCGGGTTTCAGGACCTGACCGGCGAGGTCCACCATTTGCGCAGCAAGCGGCTGCTCCCGTTCGATAAGTTCATGCAACAGGCCGCGTCGCGCGGCAATTTGCTGCTCGATGCCCGCTCCGAAGCCGCGTTTCGCGAGGGGCATATCAAGGGCGCGGTCAATCTGCCGTTGCCCGACTTCAACGCGGAGTCGTTGCGTGAAACGATAGGGCGGAACGCGGGGCGGGTGATCCTGATCTACTGCAACAACAATTTCTCGAACCGCCGTCGCCCGGTGCCGATGAAGGCCGCGCCGCTCGCGCTCAATATCCAGACCTTCATCAACCTGGTCGGCTATGGCTATCAGAATGTCTGGGAGCTGGCCGACGTGATCGACTTCACCGATCCCAAGGTGGAGTGGGTGCGGGCCTAAGCCCCCACCCTCCGTTTGCCCTGAGCCTGTCGAAGGGCCGATTGCCACAGCTGTTGGTAAAGGTGCTTCGACAAGCTCAGCACAAACGGAGCGGGTTCAACGCCGTCAACCTAGGCCGGACACTTCGCCCCGCTGTCGATCCACGCCTTGGTCAGCGCGCCGAACTCGGCCTGCGTTCCCGGCGCGGGCGTGCGACCCGGCCCGGGGTTCCAGCCCCAGCCGACCAACGTGTCGCTCGCATTATGCTCGTGGATTTGCGCCAGCGTCTTGCCGCCATTGCGCTTGCGGTCCTTCAGCTGCTCGCAAATCTCGCGGAGCGACTTGCCCTCCCACGCCATCGACGCGGGCGCGAGGTGCCACAGCGGATGGCCCGGAATGCTGCCCTTGCCATCGGCATAGGCGACGTTGCGCGGGCCGTGGCAGGTCGAGCATTCCATGCCCGCGACGCCCATCCCGCCCGGGCCGCGCTCGACCGGGGGCATGTGGAAGCGCATATCGTCGCCCTGCAACGGGCTGTCGGTGCGCGGGTGACAGTTGATGCAGCGCGGATGCGTCAGCACCTTGCCCATTTCGGTAAAGATCGCCGCGGACCGCACCGCCGGATCGGAAATGGTCGCGAACGCCGCGACCGGCTTCAGCCCGACCGGTGCCGCCGACTGGCTCGACGCCACCACCGCAGCGGGCAGCGCGACTGCGGCGAGGCCGAGCGCGATCAGGCCGTAACGTTGCACGCTCATGCATTGTCTCCATGCGCGAAGGGCAGGCGGCGCACCGCGTTGCCGGTCAGCTTGCGCCAAGCATTGGCGACGGCGGGTGCGATCGGGGGCAGTCCGGGCTCACCCACCCCGCTCGGCCGTTCGGTCGAGGGGATGATCGCCACCTCGACATCGGGCATCTCGCTGATGCGCAGCGAGCGATAGCTGTCGAAATTGGTCTGCTGCACCACGCCGCCCTCACCCAGGGTCAGTTCGGCATAGAGCGCGTGACCGAGGCCATAGCCGATCCCGCCCTCCATCTGCGCGCGGATGATGTCGGGGTTGACCGCGATCCCGCAATCCACCGCACACCATACTTTGTGCACCTTGGGCAGTCCGTCCGACCCCTTGGACACTTCGGCCACCTGCGCGACATAGGAGTCGAAGCTTTCATGCACCGCGATGCCCTTTGCCCGGCCCTTCTTCGCGGGCTTGTCGAACGCAGCCATCGCGGCAACCTTGGCGAGCACGGCCTTGGCGCGGTCGTGCTTGAGCAGTTCCATCCGCCCCGCGACCAGATCCTTGCCGCCCAGTTCGAGCAGTTCGTCGATCATCGTTTCCTTGACGAAGGCGGTGTGGGTGTGGCCGACCGATCGCCACCACAGCACCGGCACCCCACCAGCCATCAGATGCTGGCCCAGCCGGAAATCGCCAATCTTGTACTGGTTGGTGTCGTTCGCACCCTCGATCATATTGCCGTCGATGCCGTTGCGGATGCCCATCGCCTCGAACGGGGTATCCTTCATGATCGACTTGGCGGCGCACACCTGATCCCAGCCGCTGATCGCGCCATTGGCGTCGATCCCGGCGCGCACGCGATGGACGGTCATCGGGCGGTAGAATCCGCCGGTCAGGTCATTCTCGCGGCTCGCCACCACCTTGACCGGCGCAGCAAAGCCATAAGCGCGCGCACACGCCGCCGCCTCGGTCCCATCGAACATCACCGGCGTCGCGCGGCGGCCGAAGCTGCCCCCAGCATAATGCTGAACCAGCGCGCTCTTGTCGAACGGCACCCCGGCAACGCCGCACATCGCGCCCATCTCGCCGACCTGGAACTGGCTGCCGGCATGGACCGAGATGCCCTCGCCCTTCTTCTCGATCACATAGTCCATCGTTTCCATCGGCGCGTGCGCGAGGAACGGGAAATAATAGGTCGCATCGATCGTCTTGGCCGCGCGGGCGAGCGCGGCAGCCGCATCCCCGGCAGCCTCGACCTGCCGTCCCGGCGTGCGCGCCGCTGCGCTATATTCGGCGAGCATCTGGTCCGACGATCGCGTTTCAGCCTTGGACATATCCCAGTCGACCTCGAGCGCCGCGGCACCGCGCTGCGCGGTCCAGGTGTCGCGGGCATAGACCGCAACCCCGCTCGGGATCGGCTTGACGTCGAGCACGCCGGGGATCGCGCGCGCCGCGCCATCCTCGACCTTCTTGACCGTCGCGCCGAAGGCGGGCGGGCGGCGCACCGCGGCATGGACCATGCCGGGCAGGCGCACGTCCTGCGTGAATAGCGCCGACCCGTCGGTCTTGGCCTTGCTGTCGACCTTCGACACATGCTTGCCGATATAGACATAGCGGTCCGGCGTCTTGGGCACCGGTTTTTGCGGGACGGGCAGCTTGGCTGCATCCTCCACCAGCTCGCCGAAGCTCGCCTTGCGGTTCCCGGCGCTCACCAAGCCCTGCGCAATGCTGACCGCGCTCGGCTCCACGCCCCAGCGCTTCGCCGCCGCCTCGACCAGCATCGCGCGCGCCGCTGCGCCTGCCATCCGCATCTGGTCCCAGCTTTCGCGCATCGCGGTCGATCCGCCGACGCCCATCGTGCCGAACATGAGATTCTTGTAGAGCGGGTCATTAGCCGGGGCGAAGACCACGCTCACCTGATCCCAGGCGGCGTCCAGCTCGTCCGCGATGATCGTCGCCACACCGGTCGCCGGCCCCTGGCCGAACTCGACATGTTTGGCGATGATCGTGATCCGGCTGTCACCACCAATGCGCACGAACGCATTGGGAGCGAGCGTCGCGGCTGCGGCTTGCGCCTTTGCCGCCTTGCCCGGCAAAGTGAACCCGATGGTGAGCGCGGCACTTCCGGTCAGGAATGCCCGGCGGTTGGCAACGGCGTTCATGCCCGCTCTCCCTTCACGCCAGCCGCATCCTTGATCGCCTGCCGGATGCGGACATAGGTCGCACAGCGGCAGAGATTGCCCGCCATCGCCGCGTCGATATCCTTGTCGGTAGGCTTGGGCTTGGCGGTGAGCAGGCCGATCGCCGACATCACCTGCCCCGACTGGCAGAAGCCGCATTGCGGCACGTCGATCTGGACCCAGGCGGCCTTGACCGCATCGGCGACCTTGCCGCTCGCACCCTCGATCGTCGTCACGCGCTTGCCCGCGACCATGCCGACCGGGGTAACGCAGGACCGCCGGTTCTTGCCGTCGAGATGCACGGTGCACGCCCCGCACTGTGCGACGCCGCACCCATATTTGGTGCCGGTAAGGCCAAGATGGTCGCGCAGGACCCACAGCAACGGCGTTTCGGGATCGCCGTCGAAGACTTCGGTTTTGCCGTTCAATTGGAAGGTGGTGGCCATGCGTGCGCCTCCTGTCTGGCGCGCACGCTAGGCCACCACCGGCCATTCGCGAAATGAAATTATTTCACTTACGCGCCGTTACTTCGCGACGAACCGGACCGCCGCACCGCCGCCCGGACCCATCCAGATCGACAGATCGTCGCCAGCAGTCACCCGCTTTCTCTCGATCACGATCGCGTGGCGCGTGTCGGTGCGGTAATCCGCCCCCGCGCCATCGCGATAGATCTGCGCCTCATAGGTCTTGCCCGGTTCGAGAAAGTCGAGCTTCACGCTGGTCGTCCGCGCCGTGCCGTCGGTCACCGCGCCCAGGAACCATTCGCCGGTCCCCTTGGCCTTGCGCACTACCGTGACATACTCGCCGACCTCGCCGTTCAGCACGCGCGTGTCGGTCCAGTCGACCGCGACGTCCTTGATGAACTGGAACGCGCCCGGATATTTCGCGTAATTCTCGGGCAGGTCGGCGGCCATCTGGATCGGCGAATAGAGCACGATATATTGCGCCAGCTGCTTGGCCAGCGTCGACATGAACGGCGTCCCGCCCTTGCCGGTCAGGCTCAGCACACCGGGCGTGAAGTCGAACGGTCCCGCCAGCATCCGCGTGAAGAACAGGTTCGCCTCATGTTCGGGCGGATTCTTGGGCTCGCCCCACGCATTATATTCCTGCCCGCGCGCACCCTCGCGGCTGACCCAATTGGGATAGGTGCGGCGCAGGCCGGTGTCCTTGATCGGCTCGTGCGGATTGACCGCGACCTTATACTTGGCCGCCGTCTTGACGATGTTGAGGTGGTGGCGCGACATATATTGCCCGTCATGCCATTCCTGCGTCACCCGGCCATCGGCCCAAACGCGGTCGATCTGTCCGGCATCGGTGACATAGCCGGTCTTCACCACCTCGATTCCGTTCGCGGCAGCATAGCGATAGGCGTCGTCGGACTGCGCCTCATATTGCCCCGCGCCCCCACCCGTTTCGTGGTGACCGACGAGATGGACGCCCTTTTTCTTCGCATAGGCCGACAGCGCGGCCATATCGAATTGCGCCACCGGCTTGTCGAAGTCCCAGCCATCGCCATTGTCGAACCAATTGCCGTCCCAGCCGACATTCCACCCCTCGACCAGCACGCCACGGAACCCGTTCTTTGCGGCGAAATCGATGTAGCGCTTCACGTTTTCGGTCTTCGCGCCCAGCCGTTCGCCGGTGCCCCAGGTCGCGGTATCGAGGTGCATCTCCCACCACACGCCGACATATTTGCTGGGCCTGAACCAGCTGACATCGCCCAACTTATTGGGTTCGTTGAGGTTGAGCTCCAGCTGCGACATGTACAGCTTCGCCGCGCTGTCCGCGACGCGCAGCGTCCGCCACGGTGTGGTGAAGGCGCCCTCACGCACCACCGCTGCCCCCTGCGACGAGGGCGACAGCGCCGCGCGGAAGCGCGTGCCCTCGACCCGGCGCAGCCACATCGCGGCGTAATCGACCAACGCCGCCTCATGGAACGCGACATGCGTGCCATCGGCCAGCTTCATCGTCACCGGCGTATGCGCCTGGGTCATGCTGCTGACCGGAGTCTTGTTATAGGGATATTCGTAGCGATTCCACTCGCCCGCCGGAGTCCACCACGCGGTGCCGTCGCTCGCCAGCGCAAATTCGGTCAGCTCCTCGATGATCCGCGTCGGTTTGCCGTCCGCCGGAGCGGGGAGTTCGTAGCGAAAGCCGAAGCCGTCATCGAATACGCGGAACACGACATCCATCACCCGGCCGAGCGCAGTCGTCTCCTTCAACCGCACGCGCAGCTGGGTGTGGTGGTCGCGCACGCTCTGCCATTCGCCCCAGGGCTGTTCCCAGGTCGAATCCGCGCTGGTCACGCTCTGGCTTTCGATGGCGAAACCACGCTCCAGCTTGGGCGCGTCGCCGAGCATGATGCCCATGCGTGAGGGCTGGATCAGCGGCTTTCCGTTGCGGGTCACGCTGTAATAGGGGCGCCCGTCGCCATCGGTGGTGACGGTGACACGGATGCTGCCATCGGGCGATGCGGCAGTCGCGCCGCCCGCCTTTGCCGTTGTCGCCTGCGCGACATCCTGCGCCAGCGCCGGGCTGGCCAGCGCCAGCAAGGGCAGCGTCAACGCTGTCAGGGCCAAGGTTCCACGCATCTCACTCTCCTGTCGGCGACGCCCGTTCGCGTCAGTCTAACTGTTCCAGGACCATGCCCGAATAGGCTGGCAGATCGCCCGGAGCCGCGCCGTTAACGGCGGCAATCACCCGGAACCGGTCCGATACTTCGGGATGCCATGTGCGCGCGGCCTTGCCCAGATTGAAAGCGCAGGTCAGCCGCTGCCCGGAGCGTTCGCGGGTAAACACCAGCAGCGCATCGTCGGCCGCGACCACCGCCATCGCCCCTTCGCGCAGCGCCGGATTGGCCGCGCGCGTCGCGATCAGTCCGCGCGTCAGGTTGAGCAGCGACTCATTCTCTGCCGTCTGCCGATCAACCGCCAGCGCCGCGTGATCAGTGCCAACTGGCAGCCACGGCTCGCCCGCACCAAAGCCCAGATTCTCCGCCTCTGCCTGCCACGGCATTGGCGTGCGCACCCCGTCGCGGCTCAATGTCAGCGGCCAGTTGGCGATTGCTTCGGGGTCCTGCAGCTTCTCGAACGGGATCTCGACTTGCGTCAGGCCCAGCTCCTCGCCCTGGAACAGAATCGCATTGCCGCGCAGGCAAAGCAGCAACAGCATCTTCATCGCCGCAAACGCCGCGCGATGCTCAGGCTCGACCCAGCGCGACACTGCGCGGGGGGCGTCGTGATTCTCGAATGCCCAGCTCGGCCAGCCGGTGCCGGGTGCGTCGGGCCAGGTTTCCACGGCCTTCTTCACCAGCGCCGGGGTGAGCTGCGGCGCATAGAGAAAGTCGAAGCCATAGGCGCTGTTGAGCCGCGTGCTGCCGCGGGTAAAGGCATGCATCTCCGCCTCCGGCGTCGGGCCGCCCACTTCGGCCACGGTGAACGCGCCGCCATGCGCGTCGGTCAGTGCGCGATGCCGCTCAAGGAAGCGGACGATGTCCGGGTGGCTCTGGTTATAGAGATGCTGCTGGAAATCGAACGGGCGCGTGCGCGGGCGGGCGTCATCCGGCGCGGGCGGATTGTCGCGCAGCTGCGGGTCGTGCATCGCGAAGTTGATCGCATCGACACGGAAGCCATCGACCCCGCGCTCCAGCCAGAATTGCGCCGCCGCCAGCGCCGCATCCTGCACCGCCGGGTTATGCAGGTTGAGATCGGGCTGTTCGCTCAGGAAATTGTGCAGATAATATTGCCCGCGCCGCGCGTCCCACGTCCAGGCCGGGCCGCCAAACACCGACTGCCAGTTGGTCGGCGGCGATCCGTCCGCCTTGGCATCGGCCCAGACATACCAGTCGGCCTTGGCATTGGTGCGATCGGCTCGGCTTTCCTTGAACCAGGCGTGCTGGTCGGAGGTGTGCGAATAGACCTGATCGATAATGACCTTCAGCCCCAGCGCATGGGCGCGCGCGATCAGCGCGTCGAAATCGGCGAGCGTCCCGAAGATCGGATCGACATCGCAATAATCGGCGATGTCATACCCAAAGTCGCGCATCGGTGAGGTGAAGAAGGGCGACAGCCAGATCGCATCGACGCCCAGCGAGGCAACATGGTCGAGCCGCGCGGTGATGCCCGGCAAATCGCCGATGCCGTCGCCGTTTGAATCGGCAAAGCTGCGCGGATAGATCTGGTAGATCACTGCGCCGCGCCACCAATCCCGGTGCGAATCGACAGCGATCACGGGAGCAGCCTGGCTCACTTGGCACCCCCGGTCGCGAGGCAGGCGACATAGCCGAACGCGGGCAGCGTCACGGTCAGGCTGCCCGGCGCGGCGGCGCTGGCCGAGCAGCTGCCAACGATCGACGTGAACTGCATCGATCCGACACCGATCTCGACCTGCCGGGTAAACGGCTTGCCGCTGGTGTTGAATGCAACCACCACCTCGGCACCGGTGGCAGGATCGAAGCGCGACACCGCGAACAGCCCCGGCGTCTCGTCATAGTTGCGCGTCACCTGCCGCCCGCTGCTCAACGCCGGATTCGCCCTGCGCGCCGCCGACAGCTTGGCGATCTCGACATAAAGCGGGTGGGTCATGTCGAAATTCGACTCCGCCGTGGTCTTGCTGGTGCCGATCAGCCGGTTGTCGTTATAGACCGCGACCTTGCTCGGGAACATGTCCTCGCGCGCGTCCTGGTCGTTGCCGTCGCCGATGAACCCCTGCTCATCGCCCGAATAGACCGTCGGCACCCCGCGCAGCAGCAACAGCATCGCATGGCCGAGCTTCACGCGCGCCAACAATTCGGCATCGCCCGCATCCGGGAACGCCTTGCGCACATCGGTCGAAAAGCGGCCATGATCGTGATTGGAGATGAAGGTCGGCAGCTGCAACGCGGTCTTCGCTCCGCCCTCGTACAGCGCGTCGCGGTCGAACAAAGCGGCTAGCGTATCGGTCCCCTTGGTCCCCGCCACCGTCGCCTGCACCGCCGCACGGAAGCCGAAATCGAGCACGCTCGGCAGCTGATGCACGCGGGTGTGCAGCGCCAGATCGCCGGCATCGCCCTCGTTTGCCACTTCGCCGAAGATGTGGAAATTGGGGATGCCTTTCGCCGCCGCGCGCGCCTGCATCGCCGGGACGAACGCCTGCCAGAATTCCGGGTTCACGTGCCGCGCGGTATCGATGCGAAATCCGTCGATCCCGAATTGGTCGATCCAGCCGCCATAAATGTCGATGAACCCCTGAACCACGCGCGGATTCTCGGTCATCAGATCGTCCAGCCCAACGAAATCGCCCATGGTCGAGCTTTCGTTGCGGAAGGTCGTGTTGCCGCGATTATGGTAGTAAATCGGGTCGTTGAGCCAGGCAGGCACCTTCACCGATTTCTCCGCCTCGGGCACGAACGGGGTGTAGGCGTAGGTAGGATCGGTCAGCTTGGCGAAATTCTCCGCCGTGCCGATGCCGTCACCGGCAAAGCCCGGATTGATGGCCTTGCCGGTGACGCCCCCTTTGCGCTGATATGGATAGTCGGCGCGGCTGCGATAGTCACACGCGCTGACCGGACACTCGCGATACTGGATCACATCCGCAGTGTGATTGGTGATGATGTCGAGATAGACCTTGATCCCGCGCGCATGGGCAGCATCGACAAACGCCTTCATCTCCGCATTCGTCCCGAAATGCGGATCGACCTGGGTAAAATCCGTGATCCAATAGCCGTGATAGCCAGCGCTTTCCTGCCCCGGCCCGCCCTGCACCGGCTTGTTCTTGTAGATCGGCCCCAGCCAGATCGCGGTCGCGCCCAGCCCCTGGATATAATCGAGCCGCGCGATCAGACCCTTCAAGTCGCCGCCGTGAAAGAACCCCTTGTGCGTCGGATCGAAGCCATGGGTCAGCCGGTCGCCTTTCAGCCCGCCGCGATCGTTCGTCGGATCGCCATTCTCGAACCGGTCGGGCAGCATGAAATAGAGCACTTCCTGCTCCGCCGTCCGCTCGCGCAGCGAGGACTGCGGCGCAGGCGTCTGGGCCAGCGCGGGGCTGGCGAGCGCGGTGGCGAGGATCAGCGGCAACAGCTTCATACGCGGGTCACTTCCTGGGGCTGAATTTGCGGGGTCGCGACGAAGCGCGCGACGAAGGCATCATGGTCGGGCATCCGCGCGGCATCGCGGGCAAAGGCGGTGGAAACGGTCGACAGAAACTGGTCGAGCTGCGCATCGTCGAGCTGATCGGCCAGCGGGTGCCAGCGCTCCGGCACGATCCCCTGCCCCACCATCACCTGCAGCCAGCCGGGGACGTCGAACAATTCCTCATGCTCGCGCACGATCCGGCCATCGGTGCGGAACATCGCGATGCGATTGGCGAGCGGCTCGGGCAGCGCCATCGTGCGCAGCGCGTCCCAGAACGGCTCGCCGGTGCGGCCATTGGCGGTGTAGTGCAGGATCACGAAATCGCGGATCCGCTCGATCTCGAAATCCGCCAAGCGGTTGAACGCGTCACGATCGGCGCTCGCCACCGGGCCGCTCGGCAGAAAATCGAGCAGCCGGTTGATCCCGGTCTGGATGAGGTGGATCGAGGTCGACTCCAGCGGCTCGATAAAGCCGGATGACAGCCCGATCGCCACGACATTGCGGTTCCAAAACTGCTTCCGCTTGCCCGTGGTGAAGCGCAGCAGGCGCGGTTCCGCCAGCGGCTCACCGTCGAGGTTCGTCATCAGCGTCGCGGTCGCTTCATCCTCGCTGATATGGCGGGAGCAAAAGACATGGCCGTTGCCGGTGCGATGCTGCAGCGGGATGCGCCACTGCCACCCGGCCGTGCGCGCGGTGGAGCGGGTATAGGGAGTGAGCGGACCGACCCCGGCACACGGCACCGCAACCGCGCGGTCGCACGGCAGCCAGTGGCTCCAATCCTCATAGCCGGTCGCCAGCGCGCCTTCGATCAGCAGCCCGCGAAATCCGGTGCAATCGACGAACAACGCGCCGTCGATCCGCTCGCCGCCGGTCAGGATCAGCGCGGCAACATCGCCGCCCTCGCCATCGCGTTCGACCTGCGCGATCTTCCCCTCGACCCGCACCACCCCGCGCGCCTCGGCATAGCGGCGCAGGAACGCGGCATAGAGTCCGGCGTCGAAATGATAGGCATAGGGCATCGGCGGGAGCGCGCTGTCGGCTGCCCGCTGCACATGCGCGAAGCGGTTGCCATAGGCGGCAACGGCGTTGAGCACATAATCGCCGAGCGGCCCGGCCGTCCCCGCCGCGCGACCGCGCAGCCAATAATGGTGAAAGGGCAACAGCCCCAGCCCGCGCCCGACCAGCCCGAATGCGTGCATATAGCGGTCGTCGAACCCGCCCCATCCGGCGAATTCAATGCCGAGCTTGTAGGTGCCCTGGGCCTCGCGCAGGAATTGCGCCTCGTCGATCCCCAGCGCCTGGTTGAAATTGCGGATCATCGGGATGGTGGCTTCGCCGACCCCGACGGTGCCGATCTCTTCGGATTCGACGAGCGTGATCCGCCAGCCCTTGCCGCAGAAGCGCGCCAGCGCCGCTGCAGTCATCCAGCCGGCGGTTCCGCCGCCGGCGATGACGATGCTGCGCAACATTTCAGACATCGTATCGCCTTTCCCCCCGGCGGCTGCACCGCCGGGGGATACACGGATCAGAACTTGAAGGTGAAGCCCGCCTGGAACCGGCGACCGAAGCGCTGGTGGTTCATCACCTCGAGCGGACGGCCCGGATTGGTCGCCACGAACGGTTCGTCGGTCAGGTTCGACCCCTGCAGGAACAGCGACAGCCCCTCCAGCGCGCTGCCCGACTGGAAGTCATAGCCGATCTGGGCATCGATGATCGTCTCGTCCAGCGCACGACGGCGGGTGCGCACCGCGCCGAGGCCGGAGAACTCACCCAGGAAGGTCGAGCGATACCGGACGCTGCCACGCAGGTTGAAGCCCCATTTCTCGAAATAGGCCGTGCCGTTGGCGACCCAGTCCGAATAGCCCGGGATATTCTCCGGCGGCTGGCCCGGCTCGGGATTGATCTGCGACTTGGTATAGGAAACGCCGCCCGTCACGCCAAAGCCCGACAGGGCCGAGGTGATGGTCTCGAACGGCACCGTTCCGGCAAATTCGGCGCCGTAAATCTTGCCGCCGTCACCGTTAAGCGGCTGGCTGATCCGGCCCATCGTATCGACCGGCGGGGTCGGCTGGATGATCGGGTAGCTCGAATAATCGAACGGCTGTTCGGCGGTGTAGATGTAGTTGTGCAGCGTCTTGTGGAACAGCTGCAACGCGACATAGCCGCTCCGCCCGAAATACTTCTCAAACGTCAGGTCGAACGCGGTGGCGCGATAGGGGCGCAGCGACGGGTTGCCGCCGCTGCCCGTCACGATCCCCTCGGCCAGATTGGGGCCGTAAGAGATGTTGACGCGCATATCGTCCAGACGCGGGCGCTGAATCTCGCGCGCCGCGCCAAAGCGGATCACGAAATCGCTGTCGAAACGCAGCGACAGGCTGAGGCTGGGCAGCACATCCCAATAATCATCGCCCAGTGTGCGCAGCTGCGGCCCGGTCGGGGTCTGGATATAGCCGGTCGAATTCTGGTTGGTGTGCTGCGCCAGTACGCCGACATTGCCGGTCAGCCGTGCGCCGCCCAGATCGGAATCGATGTTGAGCATCGCAAAGCTGCTCAGCACCTCTTCCTCGACCTGGAAGCTTTTGAACAACACGTCCTGCGACGTGTTGGCGACGCGGGTGTAGACCCCGCCGTTCAGCAGATCGAGCGGGTTGTAGCTCAGCATCGGGCCAAGGCCGAGATAGTCGAGATTGGTCGGCGTCAGGCGATATTGCGCCGGAACCTGCGCCTGCAGCGCTCCGCCAGCGAGCTGAAGGAAATATTCGTCCGGCACCAGCGACTTTTCGCGATCGACATAGTTGGCGCCCAGCTTCACGCTCTTGAAGAAGCCGCCGTCAAACTCCTTCTCGATCTCGGCGAGGTAGCTGAACAGCTCGTCGTCAACGATGCGGTCATTGTAATAGCCATGCTGGCGACCACCAGGCGCGCCGCCGCCCCAACCCAGTGGGTCGGTCAACACGATCAGCGCCGGATCGCTATAGTTGAGCTGCTTCGAGGTGAAAAACGTGCCCGTTTCGCCGGTGCGGAACGACAGCGTATCCGTCGCTCCGACGCCACCGCCCGGACCAGTCCCTGCGTTCGATTCCAGGATTAGTTCGCGACGATCGGTGCGTGACCAGCCAAAGTCGAAATTGACGTTCCATCCGTCATCGCCCTCGTGGCGCAGGTTGAAGCCGCCCGAATACAGGTCTGCCTGACGCAGATAATTGTGGTTGTTGACCACCCCTTCGACGCCGGTGAACGTGCCCGCTGTAATCAGGTTGCCGGTCGTTTCGCGCCCGGTCGGCGACAGCGCCGCGCCGCTCCATGCCAGTGGCAGTTCGATGCCGCGCTTGATCTGGGTGTCGTCGAAATTCGAATAGAAGCCGTCGAGCGTCATCATCCAGTTGCTGCCAAGGTCAGCCTGGATCGTTCCCGAAATGCCGAGCCGCTTGAGCTGCGAGGTGGTGACGAACGGCTTTACGCCGCCGATCAGATTCACGCCCGCCGGGTCTGTGGCATAGCCCCATGCCTCGAACTCTTCGATCTGATACGGCTCATCGACATAGGCGGCCGCCAGTGCAACGCCGACACGGTCGTCCATGAACTTGCCGACATAAGTCGCGTTGAGACGATAGCCCCACTCCTTCGACCCGCTGTTGAGCTTGCCCATATCGGTATAGATGCCGCGCGCGCCGACCGCGAAGACTTCCTTGCCGTAATCAAGCGGGCGGATCGTGCGGATGTCGACCGTGCCGACCAGCCCCTGCGATGTCAGCGATGCGTTCGGGGTCTTATAGACGTTGACGCCACTGACGATCTCCGACGGATATTGGTCGAATTCAATACCGCGATTGTCGTTGGTCGAGGTTTGCGGACGGCCATTGAGCAGGGTCGACGAAAAGTCCGGGCCAAAACCGCGGATCGAGATGAACGAGCTGCGGCCCGAAATACGCTGCGACGTCAGGCCGGGAAGGCGCGCGATCGATTCCGCGATCGACGCATCGGGCAGCTTGCCGATATCCTCCGCCGACACCGACTCGACGATCTGATCGGAATCCTTCTTGGTTGAAACCGCGCTCTCAAGTGCGGCGCGGAAGCCGGTGACGACGACTTCTTCGCTCTCCGCTGCGGGCTCGGCGTCCTGCGCATAGGCCGGCGTTGCCAGCCCCGCGATCAGCATTGCGGCGGCGAGTGCCGACCCGCTGGCTCCGGTGGAAAGTCGTGCGGCCGCGCGGCCGCCAATGATGTGACGCATAAGATCCTCCCCTGGACCGGCCCCCTATTCTGGCCGGGGCGCACCCTTGCGGCGCGTTGTGCATAATATTCAGGGCAAGCGCCGGGATACGCCAGCGAACGGCATACGTATTCACCGCCAAGCCTATGCTGCGTGTCCGCCGCGCAACATTGACGCCGCCGGGAAAGGCGCTCAACGTCACCGGGTCAAGCGGAGGGCACATCCGCGGACGCTTAGGGGAATGGGTGCCATTGGCCATGCAACGCAAGCCGACATCGTTCGACATCGCGCATCTCGCCGGCGTGTCACAGCCGACGGTGTCACGCGCGCTGCGCGGCGGGCGCGGCGTCAACGAAGCGACGCGGATGCGGATCGAGGCGATCGCCCGCCGCCTCAACTACCGCGTCGACAAGGCGGCGTCGAACCTGCGCAGCCGCCATGCCGAAACGCTCGCCGTACTGATCTTTCAGGACGAAAGCGCCGACGACAGCGCGATCAATCCCTTCTTCCTCTCGATGCTCGGATCGATCATGCGCGCTTGCGCCGATCATGGGCAGGACATGCTGGTGTCGTTCCAGCAATTGGGCAGCGACTGGCACCAGGATTATGAGGATTCGCGCCGCGCCGATGGCCTCATCCTGCTCGGCTATGGCGACTACGAACTCTACCGCGCCAAGATCAGCGAGTTGATCGCGCAGAATACCCATTTCGTCCGCTGGGGGTCGGTCGAGGCAGAGGGCGCGGGGCTGACCGTCGGGTGCGACAATCACGGCGGCGGACGCGCAGCGACCCGGCACTTGGTCGAGCTGGGCCGCCGCAGCATCGCGTTCCTCGGTCATGCGTCGAGCCATTATCCCGAGTTTCACGACCGCTATCGCGGCCACCTCGCGGCGCTGAAGGAAGCGGGGATCGCCACCAATTCGACGCTTCAGGTCGACGCATTGACCTCAGAGGAAGCCGGTGCCGCCGCCGCCGAAGCGCTCATCGCGCGCGACGCACAATTCGACGCGATCCTCGCCGCCAGCGACCTGATCGCGATCGGCGCCATGCGTGCGCTCGCCGCGCGGGGCTTGCGCGTGCCGGAGGATGTCGCGGTGGTCGGATTCGACGATATCGCCGCGGCCAGCTTCACCAACCCGCCGCTCACCACCGTGATGCAGGACACCCGCGCCGCCGGGCGGATGCTGGTCGAAACATTGCTCGGCCGCATTCGTGAGGAGCGCGTCCACGACGTGCTGCTGCCCGCCAAACTCGTCGTCCGCCGCTCGTGCGGCGCACCCGCCTGATCTAGGACCAAAGATGGAAAAACCGCGTCAGGGCTTTTGGGGCCTGTGGAATATCTCGTTCGGCTTCTTCGGCATCCAGATCGGCTTCGCGCTCCAAAATGCGAATATGAGCCGCATCTTCCAGTCGCTCGGCACCAGTATCGACGATCTGCCCGCTTTGTGGATCGCCGCGCCGCTGACCGGGCTGCTGGTCCAGCCGGTGATCGGGCATATGAGCGACCGCACCTGGCTCGGTCGGCTGGGTCGCCGCCGCCCCTATTTTTTGGCCGGCGCGATCCTCGCCGCATTGTCGCTGTTCGTCATGCCGCTCGCGCCGGTGCTGCTGGTCGCGGCGGTGATGCTGTGGGTGCTCGACGCCTCGCTCAACATTTCGATGGAGCCGTTCCGCGCGTTCGTCGGCGACATGCTGCGCAAGGACCAGCATAGCGCGGGCTATGCGGTGCAGACCGCGTTCATCGGTGCGGGTGCGGTGGTGGGGTCGATCTTTCCGTGGGGCCTCGAACATCTCGGCGTCTCCAACGAAGCGCCGCTGGGCAGCATCCCGGACACCGTGCGCTACGCTTTCTGGTTCGGCGGCGCGGCGTTGTTCCTTGCGGTACTGTGGACGATCGTCACGACGCGAGAATATAGCCCCGAACAAATGGCGGCGTTCGATGGCGCACGCACGGAAGCGACGGAGGACAGCATTCGCGTCCTCGCCGCGCGCGGTCCGCTCGCCAGCATCGCCTGGATCGCGGCGGGTGCGGCCGTCGCCGCCGCGGTCGGCGGGTTCGGGCTTGAAAAGGAAGTCTATCTGCTCGCCGGGCTGCTCGCCGCCTATGGCGTCGCCAGCCTGATCGCAGTCCAGCTCGCCAAAGCGAGGCGCGGCGCGAACATGCTCGCCAGCATCGTCGGCGATTTCGCCGGGATGCCGCCAATCATGAAGCGGCTGGCGGTGGTGCAATTCTTCAGCTGGTCGGCATTGTTCATCATGTGGATCAACACGACGCCCGTGGTCGCGGGCGCATTTTACGGCGCGCCCGACGCCGCTGATCCGCGCTATCAGGAGGGCGCGAACTGGGTCGGGGTGCTGTTCACCGTCTATAACGGAGTCGCCGCGATCGCCGCGCTGACGCTGCTTCCTCTGCTCGCATCGCGGTTCGGCAAGGTGCGCACGCACATCATCGGCTTGCTGTGCGGCGCGGCGGGGTTCGCCAGCTTCTTCCTTATCCGCGATCCCCAATGGCTGATCGTCAGCGAAATCGGCATCGGCATCGCCTGGGCGTCGATCCTCGCCATGCCCTACGCGATCCTCGCGTCGAACCTGCCCCAGGCAAAACTCGGCATTTTCATGGGCCTGTTCAACGTCTTCGTCGTGGTGCCCCAACTGCTGGTGGCCACGGTGATGGGCTCGATCATGAAGGCATTCTTCCCCGATCAGCCGATCTGGACGATGGCGTTTGCAGCCGGAACACTGGTGCTCGCTGCGCTCGCGATGACGCGGGTGAGGGAAGGTTAGAGCGCCGAAAAATCGATCGGCCCGTGTCGGTCAAGCGTCAGCGACCGATCCTCCATCGGATACTTCAGCCCCGTCGCGCAGTTGAACAGCAGCGCCGTTTCGTCCGGCGACACGCGCCCATCCGCCACCGCCGCCCGCCACGCCGCCAGCGTCGCGCCGCCCTCAGGGCACAACAACAACCCATCAAGCCGCGCGGCATCCTCGACCGCCTCTAGGATCGCCGCGTCGCTGACCGCCATCGCAAACCCGTTCGACTCGCGCACCGCGTCCAGAATCAGGAAATCGCCCACCGCCTGCGGCACGCGGATCCCCGCCGCGACGGTATGGGCATCCTCCCACCGCGTGGCATGGCGCTCGCCCGCTTCCCACGCCCGGACCATCGGCGCGCAACCCTCGGCCTGCACCGCCACCATGCGCGGGCGCTTGTTGCCGATCCAGCCGAGCGCCTCCAGCTCGGCAAACGCCTTCCACATCCCGATCAGCCCGGTACCGCCGCCGGTGGGATAGAAGATTACGTCGGGCAGTTCCCAGCCAAGCTGTTCGGCCAGCTCCAGCCCCATCGTCTTCTTGCCCTCGATCCGGTACGGCTCCTTCAGCGTCGACAGGTCGAACCAGCCATTGGCTTCCTTCCCCGCCGCGACCAGCTTGCCGCAATCGTCGATCAGGCCGTTGACGCGATAGACGCGCGCACCCTGCGCCGCGATCTCGCGCACATTGATCTCTGGCGTATCGTCGGGGCAGAAGATCACCGCCTCAATCCCGGCCTGCGCGGCATAGGCCGCCGCCGCCGCACCGGCATTGCCATTGGTCGGCATCGCGATGGTCGTAACGCCCAGTTCCTTTGCCATGCTGATCGCCATGACCAGGCCGCGCGCCTTGAACGAACCCGTAGGCAGCCGCCCCTCGTCCTTGACCAGAAGATTGGCGGCCCCAGCCCCCGCACCGATCTTGCGCAGCGAAATGATCGGCGTCGCGATCTCGCCCAGGGTGACGATGTTTTGCGTGTGCCGCACGGGCAGCAATTCGCGATAGCGCCACAGATCGGCGGGCCGCTGCGCCAGATCCGCAGATGTGACCGCGGCGCGAACGCCGTCCAGATCGTAGCGAACCAACAAAGGGCGCCCGACCCGAGACAATCCCTGCAGCGTGTCGGCTTCGTAGCGCTCCCCCGTCATCCCGCATTCGAGATGGGTGACGAACGTCGGGCGATCGGCAGTGAGATTGGCGTCGTAAAACATCGCGCGGATGTAGAACCGGTAGCGTCGTTAGTCGATGCGCTCCGCACGCCATCCTTCGCCAATGATCGCGCGGTCACCGACCACGCCGCGATAGGCCTTGCCGTAAGCGGTAAAGCTGAGCGCGGCTCCGGCAAGTTGTGCTGCGCTGATCGCGCGACCGTCCAACCTGCCCGAAATCCGGCTATAGCGTTGATCGACCACCAGCCGCGCAGCCGAGCCGTCATCGCGGACCACCTGCCACTCGCCCCCGGCGATCGCCGGGATGGTCCAGCGATAGACCCGCTTGTCGGCGATCTCGCGAAATTCATCATGCGGCCAGTCGCCCATGTCGAACGCATGGTCACCACGCGCGCACCCGCCTTCATCTCGTTGAGAAGTTTGGGTTTCAACCGTTCGTTCAGCGCCGGTAGCAGGTACAGCGTGACCACATCGGCGTCGCGCATCGACACGTTGAACAGGTCGTCGCGGACGAACCGCGCGTGTTCCTCCAGCCCCTCCAGCCTGGTCAGGGACCGCGCCCGCGCGACCAGATCGCTGTCGATCTCAACGCCCAGCGCCGTGGCACCGCGCCGCGCCGCAGCGCGCGGAATGCGTCCGTCACCCGATCCGAGATCGATCAGCCGCTCGCCGGCCTTGAGCGCCGCCATATCGAGCATCCCCTCGACCACTTCGGGCGGGGTCGGGACGTAAGGGACGTCCTTCCGCCGGGCCAGCGCCGGGGCCGCAAACAGAAAGGCCGAGCCGGCCAGGATCATTCGGCGAGAAATGACAGAGATCATGCCGCCAGCGTGACCGAGCGTCGCCCCGGGCACAACCGCTGTGCGTTAGTTCGACCTGCGCCAAACGCAAAAAAAGCCGCCCGAAGGCGGCTGTTTGTGATGGTTGCGGGGGTTGGATTTGAACCAACGACCTTCAGGTTATGAGGCGTCACCACGCACAGCAATTTCAACCACTTAACCCTACGAACCATTCCGACAAAGCGCCGAACCCGCCCGAAAGTCGGAACGCCTACTTTCGCGTCATCTCCCGCGACCACTCCTCGACATAGACCTTGACCGACCGGCACCGGTGCAGCCCGTCGCGCAGCCGCGCGATGAACGTCACCGTCACCCTCTCGCGGTCGATCGCGGTCTGGTACAGCACCAGCTCGGTCCCCCTGGGCAACGTCACCACCCGCCCCGCATCGTCGGTGCCGACCGCATCGGCGGTCAGCGTCACCACCACCCAGGGCGTCAACGCCCCCAGCTTGGGATCGTCCGCCGGACACGCCGCCAGCTTCGCCGGGTCCGGTGTGGCGACCGCCAGCTCCGGCCTACTGCAACTCGGGAGCCACAGCATCCAAAGGGCTGCGGCGATTGCGGCGCGCTTCATCGGCCTTCTCCTCCATTGCCTGCGTTTCGTTGGTGATCGCCGCCCCGCGCGCATCATGCGCCGCCCCGGCCTTGCGCTCGGCCCCCAGCTGGCGCTTGCCCAGCTCGGCATTCTGCCGCGTCACATGCTCGGACACTGCCTTGCGATCGTTCAGCCAGTCAAATGCCTGCCATGCGCCCCACAGGAGGCCGCCCAGCGCGATCAGCGCGGCGAAAGCCATCAACCCTGCCACAGCGCCCTTTGAGCGCCCCTTGGCCCCCACACGGGCCGCCAGCGCCATGAACAGTCCCGCTATCATGCCGCATTCTCCAGTTCCGCCAGCCGCTCCTCGACCTGCTCCAGCGTCGCGTTCACGGTCGCCAGCGTCGCGCTGATCGCCCCGATATCTCCACCCACCGTCTCGTTGAGCGTCTCCAGCGCCACCGTCTGCGCCTTCACCTGGCTTGCCGTCTGCACGGCGGCGGCATGTTGCGCCGCGACCAGCGCCCGCCGCGCCTGTTGCTCGCGCGAGCGATAGTGCGCCTGTTTAGGCATCGCGCGATCCGCCCCGCACCTTTGTCTCGATCACCGGCTCCGGCGCGGGCGCGGACTGCGCCAGCTGATCCGTCACGCGGCGCTGCTGCTGCGCGTCGATCACCTTCTGCACGATCAGCAACAGGCCCGTGACCATGCCCGAAAGCAGCTCGCCCGCCCCGGCGGGCATCCCGCGCCAGATCACGACGCCCGCGATCACCGCGATCACGGCGAGCGAAATTGCGGCGATGGTGAACAGCCAGAAGCGGTCGCAGACGGAGCGCACCGCCTCGCCGATGCGATCGAGGCGGCTCACGCCTCATTCCTCGAAATCACGCCACCGCTCATCCGGGGCAGCGCGACCAGCGGCACGCCAACGCTGGCGGGCCAGCGCGTCGCGGTCAGCCGATCCTTCTCGATCGGCATGATGTTGACCTGATTGCTCTGGTTGCCGCCCAGCACGTACCAACTCGTCTCGCTCTGCCCGACAAGGAAGCCGACATGCCCGCCGCCCGTGCGCGTGAACACCGCCACCGCGCCGGGCACCGGGGCACAGCCCTTGCCCCAATCGCCCCACGCGCTCGCCCGCTCGGGGATCTTCGGCCCGGCGTGCCCGGCCTGCGCCATGCAGTAACCGACGAACCCGCCGCACCACGGCGTTTCGTCGTCGGTATAAGGACGGCCCAGCGCCTTCCACAGCGACAGCACGAACGGCGAATGCTTCGCACCCGGCACTTCGCGCTTGCCGATGTGCGTGCGCGCCTCGCGCAGCCAGGC
Source organism: uncultured Stakelama sp. (assembly GCA_964638925.1). Taxonomy (GTDB): domain Bacteria; phylum Pseudomonadota; class Alphaproteobacteria; order Sphingomonadales; family Sphingomonadaceae; genus Sphingomonas. The sequence goes on from CAZWZP010000002.1 coordinate 42,181, forward strand.
GGGCTCGCTGCTCGCGGCGGGCGGCACCGGCGATGCCGGAGCCTTGCCAAAGCCGACCTCGATCGCCGCCATGACGGGGCCATAGACATCGGCGGGGATTTTCCCGCCCATCCCGTCGCGCAACGCCTTGACGAACGCGCCATGATTGAAGTCGGTCATGCCTTGCTCTCCCCGTCGCTCGGCAGGCTTCGCTGCGACCGCGCCCGCTGCACCTCGTTGATGATCGCCCCGCGCGCTTCGGACAGCCGCCGCATCCGGTTCAGAAAGGCGCGCGCCCGCCGCGTGGCCGCGCGCGTTTCCTCCGGCCCCTCGGCGTTCAACAGCGCGTGGATATGGTCCAGCGCCTCCTCGAAATGCGCCAGGTGCGCCTGCAACGCGCGCAGCCCGTCTGCCTCGGCCTTCGTCGCCGCCAGCTCGACGCGCACGGCGGCCATCTCCTCGCGCGCAACCTTCAGCATCTCGATCGTCAATCCATCGCGATGCTTGTCCACATCGGCATTGGTTCGCCCGCGCGCCTTCAGCCATCCGAACAGATGCTGCGCGACCAATGCCGCTCCGCCGCCACCCACCCCGGCCAAGATTTCCGATGGGCCGATCATGCGGCGGGCGGCCCAACGCGCGTGAACGCCTGCGGCTCGCGATTGCCCGCGTTCATCAGCACCATGAACGCCTCCTCCCGGATCGTCGCCTCCGGGTCGCCCCCGGTCTGCGTCACCAGCGCCTCGTCAACCTGCACGAACAGCGTGCCAAAGGCGTGCGTCACCACCCCCGTGGCGAATTTGACGTCATCATAGGCGGTGACCTGCGCATATTCGCGCCGATCCTCCGGGATACTCGCCAGTGTCTCGGCGATCATCTCATCGAACCGCGCGCGAAAATCTTCCACACCGGACTGATCGCGCTGGATGTTGGTGACGGGCAGCATCTCAATTCCCTTTCGTCATGGCAGCAGCGAAATCGACAAATCCCCGCTGGCACTCGTCAGCGTGTGCAGGTTGCCGGCTTCCCAGATCATTTCCCAATCGCCGTCGCCCAGCTCGGCGGCGCGCGCTGCGACCCCTTCGGCATAGGGCGCGCGGGAGGCATAGGCGCGGCGGTTGAACCCCGCGTCATCATCCTCGCGCTTCACGTCTTTCTGAACGCGCCCGTCCGCAGCACCCAGCACGTAGAAGCCAAGCTCATCTTCGGAGAGCCCCACCCCATGCTGCTCGTAATCGACGTTGACGTAATGCTTGCGATAGATCGAACCGACGAAGATGATCGACTTCGCGATCCGGGGATCGAGCGCGGCGCACAGCATCGTCGCCCAGCCACCACCCGAAATGCCCTCCATGTGCACTTCGGCGCCGGGATAATCGTCCAGCAGCGTGTTGGTCCCCACCGCCGCCTGTCTCGCCCATTTGGCATAGGCGGTCAGGTTGACCGCATGGTTCGTCGGGCTGCCGCTGGTGAAATCGTTCGGGCCATCGGGCAGGACGTGGGTGATGACCGGCACGCCTGCGGTCAGATAGCGCTGCAACGCATGGTCCCTGATACCGTTGGCGTTCCATCCCGCCGAGTGGCCCGCCCAAATATGCGCGACAGCGGCGGGGGTTCGGATGAAGGTCGGCACCCACAGGCGCGGCTTGATATTGCTGTCAGCCTCGCCGGGGATCGTCAGCTTGTAAACGGCGGCAAGCCCGGTCAGGCCGGTGACCGGCGGCGTCGTATCGACGGTCTTGGTCGCGATATCGGTCGGCAGCGCGCCGCCATGCACTTCGGTTTGCAGCACCGTCCGCGCCGCTTCCATTTCGGTCAGGTCCGCCCAGTCCGGATATTCCGGCGCGGGGTCGTGCGCCATGACCTCCGCATACATGCGGATCGCCTGCCGCTGCGCCAGCGTCAGCGGCTCGCCATCGTGCAGCACGATGCAATAATAGGCGGTGTTGCTGTGCTGGATCGCGCCGTTGTGCGACCCGTTGTCACCGGGATTGGCTCCGATAATCAGGCGCACCGTCGCCTCGATCAGCGCGGTCGTGTTCGCCAGTGCCGGAAGCCCCTGCGCCCCGGTGTGCGTAATCTCAAAGCCGTCGATGTTGATCGTCGCCGGGACATTGTTGGCGGTCTTGCGCCACTCGACCACATGCGGACGCTGCGGATGCATCCCCTGCACGCCGACGCTCAACCGGTTCGGGGCGACCCCCATGTTGAACGCGAAGTCCGTGGGCAGGCTATTGTTCAGCGCGATATGCGAAATCGCAAAGCGGTCATTGGCATTGTCGCCGCTGACCCCATCGGGCGCGAGCGAGATGATGCCATCGCCAAACTGATATCCCACCGCCTTGAACGCGACGAACAGGTTCAGCCGCGCGAAATTGACCGGGATGCCCGACAACTCAAGGAAATCGGCATTGGCGGCGGTGGCATTGCCATCCGTGACGATCGCCGTCCGCCCATCGTCCTGCACATCGACCAGCGGGCGGCGCACATCGGTACGCGCCATCGCATAGCTTCCGAACGTGCCCAGGTTGCGCCAGCTGCCAACAACCTGCCCGTCGCCTGCCGGCGTCGTCGCCGCCGCGCCGGTGCGCTCCTGCTTGCGCGTGTGCGCCGCCGATGCGTCGAGGAACACCTTGACGCTGTATGCGCTCGCCGGAGGCGGCGACAACTCGCCGAACCACAGCCAGTCGTTCGGCCCGCTATCGTCCTTCATCAGCCACGCGCGCGCGCCCATATCGACCAGCGCGGTCATGCCGGGGATCAATGGACGGATATTCACGTCGCTGTCGATCCCATCGGACACCAGCCGCATCGGGTTCGTATTGCGATGGATGAACGGAAAGATCGCCCCCGGCG
>CAZWZP010000002.1:45049-53695 GCA_964638925.1 uncultured Stakelama sp.
TCCCCCACATGCCCGCCGGAACATCGAACGCCACCTGGATCGGCGGCGGATCGGGCGCGACGGCCAGATCGGCAAGGGTCAGCGCGCGATCATAGCTGATCCGGCGGATTTCCGCGCCGGGCATGATCGCCTTGGGGAAGGGCCAGAACAGGTTGGAACTCGACCCGTCGCGCTCGCGCAGCTCCCAATAGGCGACATCCTCGCCACTGACCCCGAACGTCTCCCCATCGGCAAGGTCGCCGTCCACCTCTGCCGCCGCAATGGCGTCCGCGATCATCGGGGCGATGTAGAAATTTCCGGCCGCGACCAGCGCCTGCGCAATCGCCAGCGCCGATGCGGCGGCCAGCGCCGCATTCTGCGCCTGCACCGCCGCTCCCGTGGAAATGCCGGTATTGGCCGCGACCTCCTCCGCCTGCGTCGCAACCGTGCCCGCGGCCTCCTCGACCTGCTCAACCTTCTCGTCGATCGTCTCATTCGCCGCCGCCACCCGGCCCGCGAAATCCGCCTTGGCCTCGACCACCTCCTGCGCGAACTCCGCCGCGCCGTTCGGCACGCCGGTCATCCGGCCATCAACATTGCCCCACACCTGCCCTTCGGCGGGCATCTCGGCGGGCAGCGGCGTCGCCCCCACTGGCACCACCACCGCGCGGCCCAGCTGCTCGCCCTGCTCCTGCGCCACCATCGCCTGCCGGTCGAGCTGCTCCTCCACCGCGCGCGACGGGATCGGCTGACCGGGGGGAAGCTCCGCCTTCTGCACCGCATCGGTGCGCCGTTCCACGCGGAACAGATCGGCGGCGGGCCATTCGGCGGTCGCGGTGATCGTCCCGCTGCCCGCCGGGCCATTGCCGCCGATCGCATAATCGCTCTCCGGCACCAGCACGGTTTCGGCCCCGGTGGCGTCCGCGATATGCGTCACCACCAGCTGCCCGGCATTCAGGAAAGGAAACGGGATCGCCTCCGCCGCCATCGCCGAACCCGGCGAATAGTCATACGGCGCATAGTCGGTCTCGAATGCCACTCCACCCTCCGGGCCACCGAAGCGCCGCCCATCGGGCGGTCGCGCTGGTGCCGGGCGGAGTGGGAGACAGGTCCGGCGTTCGCAGCCCTGCTACCGCGTCCCCGATTTTCCGCGCAAGGGGGTTTTAAGTTTCTCGCCCTTGATCGAGGGCGCAGAAATTAAACGCTACGGCGCGGCGGGTGCGGGCTCACCCAAGGCGTTCGCCCAATCCGGCGCGCGCCAGTCATCCGGCCCGCTACCCGGCGGTGCCCAATAGGCCGTGCCTTCCTTTTCGGCCCGACGCATCAGCCGCCGCGCCGCCTCATCCGGCGATCGACCGCCCAATTCGTCCAGCTGCTCCAGCAAGACATGCTCATAGCCGCGCCGCAGATACCAGATGTTGCCACCCGGCATCTCGTATCGGGCAACCCGGGCTGCCGCCTTGGCCCAGTTCGGTTTCCTCACCTCGCCCTTCGCATCCTTGGGCTGGGCAATCGCCTTGTACGGCTCGCGGATCAGCAGACCGCCCCAGTTATCCGCGCTCCCCAACACCGGCGCATTGGCCAGATCTTCAAAGCCGCGCCCGTTCTCGGCCACGCTATGCTCGAAAATCTCGCCATAATAGCCAAGGCCGCCGCCGCGTGACATCGCGCGGCCCCAGAACGCGCGCCCTTGCTCACTGGTGTCCATCGGTCGCGGGTCTTTGCCGCGCGACAGTTGGTGAAGCTGCTCGGACAACGCCCCCATCAACGTCGTGGCGATCAGGAACGCGCCGGCATAGCCGACTTTGCTCTGCACACCGGGCAATGACAGGGCACGGCCCCCGTGCATCCATACGACCGTGATCGGGAACAACAGGAATTGCGAGCCACTGCGCACCACCTCGTGCCAGAACTCGCCGGGGCGACCCACCGTCATGCCCGCGCGCTGCCGCGCCCCTCCCGTCGTCACCGCATAGCGCAGCTCGGTCAGTACGCCGCGCGTGATGCGGCCGCGCAGATCGTCGTCGCCGATCGCGTCAGGCAAAATCCATTGCGAGCCCTTCCACTCGGTGCGCGGCGTCGCGCGCAACTGGTCCCAGCGGGCGGCGTCGATGCCGTACCGGTCCAGAAACCCGCGCCACAGCTTGCCCTGGACGCTGCCACCCAGATCGTCCCATCCGGTATCGGCATAATGCGTCACCGCATTCCAGAATTCCATCACGGTGCTGTTGCGCATCCGCATGGTCCACTGGTTGAGCAGGCTCGCGCGGATCACCCCGTTCGCGGCGCGACGGCTCAATTCGTTGCCAGCGTGCAACCCCCGGTTGAGCATCAGCCAGGCATAGTCGAGCGGCCCGACCTTGCCTTCGCGCACCGCAGCCAGCGTCGGCACAGTCAGCGCACCGCCATGATAATCGTCGAATGTGTGCCGGCCATATTGCGCGGCATCGCCCAGCAATTCGTCCTGGATCAACATCGCACGCCGCACGAACGCGCGGTTTTCGGGCAGGGCAAAGTCGCCCAGCATCGCTTGGATCGCCTGCGTCGCGGGCAACCCGTTGAACCGCGCCGTCAGCCCTTGCGTCGCGAGGTCCGATGTCGATGACAGCAACGCGCTCCCCAGCTTCGTGGCGGTCTGATAATTGCGGCCTGCCGCCATGAATAGCGCGACATTCGGGTGGGTTGCGATCCGGTTCGCGCCCGATAACTCTTCCCAGATTTTCTCGATCACCCGCTGGCCTCGACGCGCGCCAAATCGCTCGATCAGGCTCGGGCTTTGCAGGGATGCGTTGCGGACCATATCCTGCATCCAGCGGATCGTCGCTTCCGGGTCTGGACCCAGAATGCGCATCGCCGCGATTTCAAACGACCAGTCGTCGATATGCGCCATCATCGCCGCATAGGCATCGCCCGCGCCATATTTGGCGTTGATGCGTCGCCAGCCACCGGGCTGGAAGTGAAAGACGCGATGCTCGGTATGCCGGTTGGCGAACGACCTGCCCCTGGGCGCACCGCTCGCTTCGCGCCCCACCGTTCCATCGCTGACAATCCGATCATAGCTTTGCCGGAGCAGGTCATCCAGCGCGAAGTCGCTCATCGGCTCGCCCGTGCGATTGTCGATCATCTTCGCGCGATCGAGTTCGGCGATGAAATCTGCCCGAAAGTCCTCAAACGGGGTCAGTCCGACCGCCACCCCGTCATAGCGATGGGCGATGCCATGCCCCTCAAGCTTGCCGATCCGCCCGCCGACCGCATTGCGCTGCATACGCAGCTCCTCCTTGGCCGACAGCCAGGTGTCGGCCAGTTCGCGCGCATTCAGATTGCCGGTGTTGATGCCGTCGAGTTCATCCAGCACATCCTCGAAATCGGTGCGATTGCGGACCTGTCCCAGCGTGTTGGCGCGATGGCGGTACAGGCTTTCCGCCATCTTGCGCCGCGCGTCGATGCGGATGCGCTGCGCCTCGATCTCGACATTGGCAAAGGGTGCCTTGCCATCCGGCACCAGATGCGCGACCAGCGCATCCGGGCTGACGCCGGACGGTGGCTTTCCGCCACGCCACTCCTGTCGCACGTTGAACGCGACCTGCGCCTGCGCCTTGGCCTGCAACAGCTTCACCCGCTTGCGGTCAAGAAAATCGGCCTCGATGTTCTCCATCGCCTTCGCGGTCGCCATGCTCTCCGCCGCCGCCCGCCCGAACTTCGGCTCATATTGCGCGACCAGCTCATCATAGATCGGCCGCAACTCCGCCGCCCGCGCCTCGGAAATCACCTTGCGTGCGACCAGATCGGTCAGGCATGTGCCCATGCTCATTGATCGGTCCCCATGTTGCCCGGCTTGGCGGGTGGCAGGCACTCGCGCAGCGCCCTGATATCCGCCTCCTCCGCCGCCAGATCGTCCAACATCTGGCGGGGGGTGACTTCAGGGCCATCGGCCTCAAGCCGGAACTTCATGTCCTGCGCCTGCACGTCGAACAGGCCACCATCGCTCCCCGGCGCTTTCTGCTCGACCTTGCCCTTGGCCCGCCCCTCGCCCGCCCGCTCCAGCGATGCGCGCACATCGGCGGGCGTCGGCCCGCCGAACATGTCGGGTTCTACTTGTTCCGGCTTCCATCCGACACGGCGTGCCAACTGCTCCCGCTGCTGGGGCGTCAGCGCGACAAACTTGCCGCGCTCCATCATCAGCACCGTGCCGTCATCCGCCACGCGCAACTGGTCCGGCGCATTGATTGTCAGCTGCGTCCGCGCCGTGGTGCTTGTCAGCGTGCCGCCCGCATCCATGTGCGCCCGCAATACGGCTGCCTGCGCCTTCGCTTCGGCCAGCGCCGCCGTCGCGCGCGCCGCAGCGCCTTCTTCCCACTCTGCATCGGCCACCCTGCTACGCGCATCCAGTGCCGCGCTATACACCGCGTCATTGCCCCACAGCGAGGAGACCAGCGCAGTGCGCTGATCCTCGTCCAGCGGGCGAAATACCGCATCCCACCCCGCGTCATCTTCGATCGCGGGCCAACCGCCCGCCTGCGCCCCATCATCGCCCTGTCCGGCTGCAAGGCGCGCCTTGCGGGCGTTCGTGAATGCCGCACCGTCGGGCGTCAAATCGCTGGCACCCATGAGCGCGTCAACGTCATGCCCGGCCGCGCGCAACTGGTCATACAGCTTGGTCGCGATCCCTTGGCGGCGATAGGCCGGATCGACAAACACCATCAGGCGATCATAGCGGATCCCGTTGACCGGAGCGCGCGCCGCATCGGTGGCCGGAAACTCCAGCACGGCACGCGCCGTCCCGTTCTCATCGCGGAACACTGAATGCAGCACATTTCCATCGCCCCAGGTGTCTTCGATATGGAAGCCCGGCTCTCCCTTCGCTGCCACCGTCGCCGGTCCCAACAGCCATTCTCCATCAACGGCATCCGGGGGAACATTCGCCGTGCGCGGCAGCAAGGCCATCTGCGCATCATGCTCCAGGCTCTCGACCTGCGCACGCGCGCCCGCGCCATCGGGATCGTCGAAAATCCGCGCCTGCGCCTGCGGTATCTCCGGCGCATCGCGGAACAGCTTCAGGCTTGCCGGGTCTCCAGCAGCCGGATCGCCGCCGCGCCCATCTGCGCCGCCCGCGCGTTCCGCGCCCGCGTCTCCTCCGTCAGCCGCGGGTCCGCCGCTGCCTTCTCCGCCAGCGCCTGTTTCGCGCGCATCGCTTCCAAGGAGGTCGTCATACATCGCCTCATAGTCGATATCGTTGGTTTCTTCCAGCGCATCCCAACGCGCGGCATCCATTTCGCGGTTGACCATCGACAGCACGGCGTCGGACGCATCGGTATAGGGCGCATCGGCCCGCTGATCCCATCCGGCTTCCCGGCGCAACCAGGTCGCGGTCAGGATTTCGCGCTCGGTCAGCGCCAGCCCCAGCTCGGCCGCCGCCTCGGCAATCCCTGCGCTATAGGCTTCACGCTCGCCTACCTGCCACCCGTCGGCATCCAGGAACGGTGGTTCGGCGAAGGGATCGTCGCCGCGCGGATAGATTTTCTCCCCGGCCAGCGCCCGCTGCACCAGATCAAGCACCTCGTCCTCGTCCCACAGGTCACCGCTGATTTTCCCGTGAAAATACCCGCCTTCGACCAGCAACTCGCCCATCGCGTCCAGCGACTTGCCTTCATGCCGCAACAGCCACCCCGCGCCGGGGATCGCTCGTTGGATGCTGTCCTTGCGTCGTCCCTCGCGGTTCCGCCGCACGTTGCGCTTCGCTGCCGTTGTCAGTTCGCGCTGCTCTTTCGCCGACAGTCCTTCCAGCCCAAGCGCATGGCCTTCGTCGTCGCGCAGCCCGCCGTTGCGCGCGATGAATTTCAGCACGTCCACCGGGCCATCTTCCGGCGCGCGCATGAACCGGCCACGCTTGCGGTCCATGCGCAGCCCGCCCCGGCTCACCAGTTCCATCAGCCCCCGGCGCAAGGTTGCCACCGGCACGCCAAGCTCGTCGGCCAGCGGCTCCAGCCGGTTCAACGAACGCTTCCGGTCGGCCACCACCTTCCGCAAATCCGGCAACAATGCCTTGACCTCGGGCGGCAACGGCACCTCCGCCACTGCGCGCGCGCCCGGCGCTGCCACCGCATCCGCCGCCCGCGCCGGGGCCACGAACGCACCCGGCTCCCAATCCATCCCCCGCGCCGGCACCGCCGGGTCAATCGCATCGAACGGCTCGATCATAACCGGATCGCGCGCGGGCAACCCGTCCGCATTCACCGCATCGTCCAGCCGCCGTTGCGTGGCGAGGCGATAGGCTTCCTCCGCATCCACCGCCCGCTGCGCCTCCGCCCAGGCATCGTCGCCCGCCGCATCTTGCGGGAGCTGGTCGCGGCGCAGCACCGGCCCCGTGTGCGGCTCCTCGCCCATCACGCGATGCGCCCAGCGAACGACATCGCTCGCGCTCTTGCCGCGCAGGAACGGGTTGGCCCTGATCGCATCGGCGGTCAGCAGCTGCTCGATTGGCGTATCGGGCGCGGCGCGCAAAATCTTGCCCGCCCCGCCCTGCCCGGCAAAATGCATTAGGTACAGATTGCCCGCCGTCTCCGGCGCGCCCGCCCGCGCCAGCGCCGCCGCATTGTCGGCGGTGAGCGCCTGCATCAGCCGCTCCTGCACCGCCCCGTCGGTACGCTGCGCCAGCCGGGCGGCGTCGGACATCTCCCCACCGACGACGCGCTTGTGATAGCGCAGCCAGGTGCCATCCACGAACTGATACCGCCCCGTCGCCGTGGACTTGGGATTGCGCGCCGCATCGTCGCCGCCGCTTTCCTGCCGCCGCACCCGCGCCATGAACTGCTCACGCGGCATCGCCTGTGGAACAGGTTGCGGTGTTCCACGAGGAACGGCGACGGGCTCCGCCACCGGCGCGCGCGGCGCAGGCGTCGGCGTTTGCAGCTCGGCCATCGCTTCGGCGATCCGCGCCACATGCGCCTCGGTCCCCGCTCCCGGCACGAACGGCGACGTCGCCGCCATCTCGTCCTCGCGATCCAGCACATCGGCGGCGGCGCGTTCCTCATCGGTCAACCGGTCATCGCCAATCGTCTCGCGCAACCGCTTGCCGATGCCCTTCTCAACCACCGCCGCCCCGGCTTCGCCGACGCCCTGCAACGTCGAACCGAACAGGCCGGCCAGCGCGGTATTCAGCGCCATTTCCTTCAGCGTCAGCGTCTCGCCATAATGTTGGCGTGTGGGCGCGACGATGGTCGGTTGCTGGATGCCCTCCACCACCATCTGCGCCACGCCTTCGGTAACGATGCGCTTGGTGACGGTGCTTCCGCCCCCGCCGACCGGCGCGGTGATCCACGCGAACGGATCGTGCCGCATCCCCGTGACCGATCCCAGCAACCACGGCACCCATCCCGACCGTTCCTCGGTCTCGCGATCCGCCGCGTGCCGCTTCTGATCCTCGGCATAGAATTGCTTCTCGAACTCGTCGCGCGTCGCCGGGATCGTCGCGAACGCCTTGGGGTCACGCTGGCGTGCCAGCCGGATCGCTCCCCAGATCGTTTCGGGGTTCGGTGCCTTGCCGCTGACATACAGCTTGTGCAGCGGCACCCCGCTCGCCGCCGCCGCTTCCTCCGCCACCTCGGCATAGCGCTCCTGCAATCGGCGGTACGGCATGTTGATGCTGTCATCGCCCGCCAACCGGTCCGCCGCCTGAAACGCCTCCCAGAAACCGGGTGCTGGCTTGGGCGCGCTCTCCCCGCCGGTCGGCACGCCGGTCGGGTCAAAGGTGTAGAAGTCCGAATAATCCTGCATCACCGGTCGCCCAACTTGCCCAGATCGACGGTGTAGATGCCGCCCTTGGCATCGCGCAGGAACTGCCCGTCACGCTTCTGCATCGCATAGCGCGTGCCGCCCACCCATGCGGGCCGCAGCTGCTCGCGGTTGACGATGGTGCCATCCGGCCAGCGCGGCGGGGCCGATGCGGCGGCCGCAATCTCCTGCCCGCTCGCCCGCGCAAATCCGCGCAGCAATGCCGTACCATCGCGCCCCGGCGGCACCACCATCCGCCCGCGTCCGGTATCGACCACCGATCCCAGCACCTGCTCGATCGACGCGGCATAATGCCCGTCATCATAGGCGGTGACGCCACCCTGCCGCGCCCGATCGGCAAAGAACGCCTTGGTCGCATCGCGCAGATCCTCGACCAGATCGGCGGGGGCCGCCCGCAGCACGCGCGACGCATAGGCGTTGAACATCGCGTTGCCCTTCTTCTCGTCCCACAGCTTGGGGTTCGCCGCCAGCGTCGCCTTGCCCGCCAGCATCGCCTTCATCACGCGCGGGCGACCCGCTTGGGTCAGCGCCACCCGGAATGCGCCGTCGCTCTGGTCGGTGATCTGCCCCGCCGCGCCCAGCATCGCGCGCGCGTCGCCAAACCCCGCGATCACGCGGATGGCCTGTTCGCGCTGCGCCGGGTTGCCATCGGCCAGGTCGCGCAATCCAGCCGCCTCGCTGTCCAGCAACGGCTCGACCTTGCCCCGGCCATAGCGCGCCGCCGCCGCCGCCGCCTGCGCCGCACGGGCGCGCATCGACGCCGGGTTGTTCAGGTCGATCGGCGCGATCGGCTTGCCGGTCGCAAATGCATATTGCTCCAGCGCCCCGCCGCTCCGGCCCAGACGCGCCGCGCTCTGGCTGCGCAGGTCGCGCAGG
>CAZWZP010000003.1:0-44977 GCA_964638925.1 uncultured Stakelama sp.
TTCCCGACCCGCGCTCGCCTTTGGTCGCGGGACATTATCTGGACGAGTTTGCCGAACCGAACCGGCTGTTACCGAAAGTATTCTATGCCTGAGCTTTTCCGCATCACCGTGTTCGGCGAGCCACGCGCGCCATGGCGGGCCAGCCGGGACGAGGCGATGCAGGACGCCATCGCGCTTGAGCTGGCTTCATGGGATCGGTCTAAGCGGGAATGGTTCCTGCCCGTCCCGGCCGACATTGAGCGCAGCGGCCGCCGCGACGATCCGGCACCGGCGCGCAGCGACTATCGCGGGGAGCCTTGGACACCTGACCATGTCGAGCAGCTGCGCACACTGGCGGCGCAGGGGGAGGCAGCCGCGATGATCGCGCTTCGCCTGCACCGCACGACCGCCGCCGTGCGCGCCAAGGCGCGCGAGCGGGGCATCGCGATCAGAGCGCGGCGCGCTGGATCCTGAGCTACCCCTACCGCCGCCCCGCCTTGCTCAATTCCGCACCGACCCGCGCCCACCAGGGCGAAAAATCGTCGCGATGCCAGGCGCGCCAGCTCGCTACCTCTGCGATCGCGGCGTGGCATTGCCCGTAGTTGGACACGATAGTCGCGGCGACTTCAGGCATTCCAACGCCGGAAGGGGCGCTGAGGTCGAAACCGGCGGCGGGGGTGGCAGGGGGAGCGACCCCGACAGCTGCGTAGTTGTGGAGCAGGCCGAAGCCAACAGACACGTCAGCAAGAGCAACGCGGGGCGGATCGACCATTTTGCCGGCGCCGGCAAAATGGTTCGACGGGGCGCATTGGACGGTCGTTTCGACATAGCGGGGAACCTCCTTCAGGATTGTGTTTGTGACGGTGCGGATCTCGGCCTGGCGCTGGTCAAGCGCCGCGCGCCGCGCTTCGCCCAGCCGCTGCGCCTCAGCGGTCAGCCGCGCCGCCGCCTTGACGACGCGCAGCTCGGCCGCGCGATCGGCGGCAAGGTGCGGCTTGTGGACGAACGCGTCGTGCAGCTTCCAGCCCGCGCCGACACCGACGGCGAGCAGCACCGCGCCGACGATCGCCGTCGCCTTCATCGAAAACACATTGGGGATCATGGCCGGGCCTCCAGAATTGCGGGCATCACAGAAAGATCGAGGTACGCACATCCCTCGCCGCAGTAGGCGTGTAGGCCCTTCGCCAAGCGCCCATGGGGCTTCTCTGTCCATTTCTCGTGATCGAAGTGGTTGCAGCGGCCGACCACACCGCGAACGGCTCCAGCAAGTGAGTCGAGCAGAGCTTCCTTAGGCCAAACCTCATCGACCCAAGGGACGGCGACGAGATCAATATCGCGGTTTAGCGAGCCATGAACGGTCAGCGCGTAACCCGCTTCCTTCGCCGCTCGGCGCATAGCGGGCAGTATCATGTCCAGAAGGGCCCGGTTGTAGGCGCCCTGCACGACATCATCCGCAGCGGTACGATCTCTCATGATCGCGTCTCCTCAACAGGAATGGGTCTCGACGCCGGCTGATCGACCTCGACCGACCGGCTCGCCGGGATGCGCAGCACGCCGATCAGGCCGCCGGTGATCGTGCCAAACCCGAACGCCTCGATCTTTCCGATCAGACCGGGGGCCATCGCTCCGGCGGTCAGACCCGCGATCACGACGATGATCAGGGCGGCCAAGGTCGCGAGATACGCGATCAGCTGTTCGCGGTGCGTCATGCCGCCGCCTTCCGCTTGGAATAGGCGGCGGCGAGCTTCTCATCGTAGCGATTGGCGCGGTAGGCCGAGCCGTTGTAACCGCGCGCGAACTCTGCCCAGTCGCCACGCTGCAACGCGCCCTTCAACCCGCGCCCTTCGACGAACAGGATGAACGCGGCAAGCTGGTCGCCCTCGGTCTGCGATTGCCGCCAGGCGAATGCCCAGGGCGACGGCGCACCGCACACCGCGTAATTCTCGCCCAGGATCTGAAACCCGCCATAGCTCGCGCTCGCGAACCCGCCATCGACGTCCAGACCGACCGCATCGAGCAGCTGATTCCACCGCCCCTGCTGGCTGCCCGGATAGAGCTTCTTTTTCCACGCCCGCGACGAAATGCGCGGGTGCGAAGCGTCGAAGCGGTGCCCGGTCGCGCGGCTGAACCGATGCGGCTCGAACAGGATCGTCGGGCGGCCGTCGATGAAAGGGCTCGCCGCCGCCTCGACATCCCACACCGTCCAGATCTTCGCCGGATCGACGCCCAGCTTCGCCGCCGCCTCGGCAATGTCCTGATCGGTCAGCGCATAGTCCGGTCCTTCGGTCAGCGCCTTCAGCACGCCCGCACGGGTCGCCGGGCCGTACAGCCCGTCGATCGCGCCGGAATAGCAGCCAAGCGCCGTCAGGCGCCGCTGCAGCGTCGCTACGTCCATCGTCAGTCCTTTCGATTGCCCCGCGCCGCGCGCGGGCGTTCAGCCCGGCTTTTTCGGGGGCAGGCGGTGCGCCAGTCGCCCGCCGGGATCATTCCCCTCTGGCGGAGCCTCGCCCCGCTGCTGCGCGCCCAGCGACCGCGCCGCATCGACCTTGGCCAATGTCTCACGCACCTGTCCGCTCTGGTCGATCAGCTCCAGGTTCAGGTCGCGCAGCGTGGCGCTCTGCAGCTTCGCCAGCCACCAATCGGTCATCACCGCGATCAACCGATCCGCCCCGACCATGCACAGCCCGGCAAGCATCGCGCGGAACTCGCCCTCGGCACCGATCCGACCGACGATCGCATAGGCGATCAGCCCGACCATGGGCAGCAGCAGCACGTCGGCAAACACATGCAACGGCTTCACCCGCTGCCCCCGCTTGATGCGCAGGGCATATTTCGCGGCAAAGCCGCAGGTCAGGCCAATCACCACCCAACCCCATTTGGCGAACCACGCCTCGAATCCCGCCATGCGTTCGCCTTCCCGCTGATATGCAATCGCGACCATTGCACCGCCTCCTATTTGACGATCGCCGGTTCCTGCGCCGCCGCTTCGCGGAGCGCTGCGAGCTCGGCGGCCAGCGCTCCATTCTCGCGCGACAGCCGCTGCACCGCCTCGCGCAGCTCACCTTCACGCTTCGCCGCCTCGGACAGCGCCGCATCGCGCTCCCCGATCACGCCCGCCTGTTCCTCGATCGTCGCGGCGCGCGCAGTCGCGATCTCCGACAGCTTGGCAATGGATGCCTCGGCTTTTTCCAGATCTGCCGATAGTGCCGCGATCTGCTCCGCCTTGCTCGCCGCATCCTCGACCGCCGGGCATCCGCCATCCAGCGCCCCCGCCAGATCGCCGGGCTCAATCGCCCGCACCTCCGGCTTGACGACGACGAACACCAGCTGCTTCGCGCCAGGCGCATCGGGAACGTCGCGCTCTTCCAGATAGCCGGTGTGCTCGTGCGCCTCACTGCCCCGGACGGTGCCGTCGGGATTGAAGATGACGGTCACGCGCTCAAGATATTTGATGATGTCCATGGGTTGATCCTTCAGGCTGCGATCGTGCGATCGGTGACGCGGCGCCAGTTGGTGCCATCGGAGAAGACGGGGACCGCGCCGCCGGTCTCATTGGTGCAGAATGCCTCTGCGCCGGCGGCGGCGGTGGTCGGATTGGGCAGGCCCGCGACGGTGTAGCTGGGCAGCTTGGGCGGGTATTGGAACTGCACCTGCATCGTCGCGTAGGGGATGACGATCGCGTTCGCGACCTCGCTGCCCTGCTGACTCTTGCCGATGGTGAAGTCGCCATTGGTCTTCAGGCGCAGGCCGATCGTGTGAAAATCGCTCTCGCGGAAGAAGTCGAAGTAGCAGATCCCGTTGCCGACGATCGCCCCGCCGCTGTTGCCGCTGGCGTGCGTGTTGCGGATCTTCAGCCCCTCGAACCGCGTCGAGGCCGACAGCTCACCCTCGAACCCGGTCACCGACCCGGTCACCGCATTGGTGTTGAGATAAACCATCCGCGCGCCGGTCGTGAAGCCGCTCGATCCGACCAGCGTCAGCAGGGACTGGATGCCCAGCGGATTGGTCAGCACGCTGCCCACCGACATGTAGATGTCGCGGTCGAACGTGTAGCCGTTGCTCCCGTTGACATAGGGCAGGTTGAGCTGGCCGCTCGCCGCAGCGTTGGTCTGCGCCAGCCAGGGGAAGCCGTTGCCTGCGTGCTGGAATTGGACCTTGGCGTTGAGCGAGACCACCTTCGTTGCCGACAGCGCGCCGCGAAAATTCCAGCTGATGATCGACGTGCCCGACCCGTTCTTCATGTCGAAGAACGCGCCCTGCAGCGACAGGCTGCTGTCCGAATCCTTGTGCGCATCGGTCCAGGGCGCGAACGCGGTCAGCGGGCGATAGCCATCCCAATCCGCCCCGATCGCCTGCCAGTGGAACTCGGCACCCTTGCACGTCCCGCCCAGCGTCGAGACGACGTGAAAGCCATGCTCGATGATCATCGCCGCAGCGGCTTCGGTCGAGATCTGCTTGCCGTACACGGTCGTCGCGCCGACCGTCATGCCGATTGTCTTGTTGGTGTAGGCCGGATGGGTGAACCCCTGCGCATTGGCGGCATAGGGGTTGTGCGTGCTGGTGATCCGCATGATCGCCGGGCTCGGCTGCCCCGCGCCATTGGTCGGCGTAGTGTACTCGATCAGCGCCTGCGACGCCCCCGTCTCCGGCGTCGCGGGCTGCACCGTCGCGACGATGAATTTCTGCGCGGTCGCGCTGTAATCGTCGATCCGCTTCCACCCCGCCGGCGACACCGACCAGGCGAAGCGCCCCGAATTGGCCACCGTCCCGCCGACCACCGGGTCGGTATGCGTGCCGCTGTCGCCGACGACGATCGCCGTCTCGTTCGCCGTGCTGCCCGGCGCGGCATTCAGCGCCGACCAGGTCGCGAAGGTCAGATAGCCGGACTCGCCCTCCACCCCCTGATCGCCGGTGAAGCCCCGCGGCCCCGGCAACCCCGCCATCGTCTGAATATATCTCACGTTCCCGGACTCCTTGTGACCAGCAGCTCAAGATCTTCGATCAGGTGATTGAACCCGTTCGCATCGGTGCCGATGATCGACCCGTAGAGGGTGAAATCCCCCGTCGTGTCGGTCACATCCTGCAGCGTTTCCGGCGCGATGATCGTCGTGTACTGCCCCGCCGGGCCGTCATGGATCGCAAAGCCCTCGGCGGGCAGCGCCGCCATCCCCAGCTCGAAATCCACGGTCCCGGCCTGGCGCGTAAACACCGCGGCGAATGACCACCCGGTGATGTCCTGCACCGCTCCACCGACATTCTGGATGGTAAAGGTGACCGACAGGCCGACTTCCTCGCGCACCGGCACCCTGCGCACGCGCACCGTCATCGCCCGCCCCGCACTCGGTTCGGTTGCATAGCTTCCTCCTTCATTCGAATTTCAGGGCGTCAGACTGTCCAGGATCGCCGCCATCCGCCGCCGCTCCGCCGCCTCGCACGCGGCCAGGAACAGCGTCAGCTCGCCGGTGCGGATGCCGAACACATTGCCCGCCTTGCGCTCGCGCCAGACCAACCCGTCCGCGTCGATGACCTCGCCCGCCTTGGGGCGATAGCTGCGCGTCGCGATCCGCTGCACCGAATCCCGCACCGCCGGCGACTTCCGCGTGGCTCGCTTGATGCACTTCTCGCGCATCACCGGCTCGCGCACCGCTTCCCAGGTGTCGAACGTCAGGAACGCCATCCGGAAACTCGGCCGATCGGCCTCGGCCACGAACACATCCGGCGCAAAATCCAGCGGCTGCGCGGTCTCGACGCCTTCCTCGATCAGGATCCGCGCCACCTGCTGCGCCCGCACCCCGACATGCACCCGGCTGCCATCCAGCCAGCGGAACAGGCCGATCTCATCGGCAATGCGCAGCCCCGCGCGCAGCTGCGCCGGCGTCAGCCCGCCCAGCCAATGCTTCAGCCGCTCGTCCGACGTGTTGATCGTCGCGTTGCCCGCAAAGACCTCTTTCCACCGGAACGAAGCGGTGCCCAGGTTGATCGTGTTATCCGCGCCCGCCCGCACATCGGCGGTGCCGATGCGGAACAGGGTGGCCGATCCGCTGCCATAATTGCGGAACGTGATCGTGCCGTTGAACGCGTCGAAGAACAGGCCGCCCGACGTCTCGTTGCGAAAGACCATGTTGCCGCCGGTATCGATTTGCACCCGGCCCGCCACCGCCGCGCTGTTCGCGCTGAACAGGAAATTCGCGCTCGATGCCGACCCCAGCGACAGCGACGTGGTGACGCTCGGCGTCGTCAGCGCCGGGCTGGTCGCCAGCACCACATTGCCGCTGCCCGTCACACTGTTCGACAGGTTGCTGAGGCCCACCGCCGCCTTGTCCAGCGTCTGCCAGCTCTTGTCGCCCCGCCAATATTGTCCGGTCGTTCCGACCGCGATGGTCGGCTCCTTGCCCCCCAGCGCGGCGACCAGATCGGTCTGATCGGTCAGCGTCCCGCCGATCCGCCCCCATGCCGACCAAAAGGATTGATAGCCCAGGCTGTTCCACGCCGTCGTACCATCGCCCAGCTTCGCCTTGCCGGTGTCGATCTCGACCGCCAGCTCGCGCTCCAGCAGCACCGGGTTGGACCCTGTCCACGCCGCCGCCGCATGGCCCGCGATCGCATAGCGGATGTTGACGCTCGTCGTCACAGCTCCACCTGCCCATCTATCACCAGATCGACCGCATCGGTCGTCACCGGCCCCAGGATCAGCCGCGCGCCCGTCACCCCGCCATATTGGTACGACACCGCCGCCTCATAACTTTCTCCGCCCGCCAGCCCGGTCAGCGTCCGCGCGACGGTCACCGTCGGCGCGACCTGCTGGCTCAACCAATTGTCGTCGGGGCCGTTACCCGGATCCTCGACGCGGAATTCGAACACGATGCCGGTGGCATAGGGATCGCCGACCGCGCCGGTGAACTCCAGCGCCGCGACGGGCAATCCGCCGGCGTCGCTGGTAACCGGCGCGACATTCCAGTCCGCCGGGTCGGGCGGCGCATAGGGCGACGGCGCATCCTGCTGTTCGGCCACCGACCCATCCAGCCCCTCATTCGCCGTCGACCAGTTGAACACGCTCGTCGCGATCTCGCGCAGCGACAGCTGGTTGCGCCACTCGGCCCCCTGCGCATCGCTCTGGATGCGATAGGTACCCGAACGCTCCGGACGCCGCTCCGACACCCAGTTGATCCAGTCCCCGGCCTCCAGGTCGAGATGCTGCGGCCCGAGCGTAAACCCGCCGGTCTTTTGCAGCCGCCCCATGCGCCGCGCGATTTCCCCGATCCGCTGCGCCTGCGTCCCCGAAGTCACGAAGCGCAGCGTCAGGGTCCGTTCCCGCGCGCCGCCATCGGCGATCACGTCCGCCGGGTCGCGCCGCACCGGGGCGCTGTGATCCTTCCATTTCTGCGACGGTTCGACATATCGGACGCTGATCGTATTGCACCATTCCTCGTCCGCCTCGCCGCGCTCGCGCTCGAACTTGATCGGCGTCCCCGCGATGAAATCCGCATCGGTGATCGTCCGCACCGGCACCTTGGCATGGCCCGGTTCGACCATCACCGCACCCTCCACCTGGATGACGATGCCACCCATCGCGCGGGCAAATTCCTCCTCGACCGCCCCGAATTCCTCGGTCGCATCGATCACACCATCGGCGCTGTAGCGCTTCTCGGTGCCGCCAGCGGCCAGCGCGACATCCTCGTCGCAAATATTGGCCGCCGCGATGATCGCCGCCGGCGGCGCTTCGATCGCCGACAGGCCGCGCCCGACCAACAGCATGTCGGGCTGATCGATCCGGTTACAGGCATAGATGCCGCGCTGAAATGTGTAGCGCGCCAGCTCGGCGTTACGGCTCCATTCCCATGTTGCCGGATTGTCCCAGCGATGCGCCCCCGCCCCACCCTCAACCGTCGAATCCTTGCGCGGATCGTACAGCCGCGCCCCGCGCACCACGAACAGGAACCGGGGTCGCCCGCCGGGAAATACCGGATTCTTCGCGTCCGACGCATCGGACTTGTACGCCACCACCACCCGCGCACAGCCGCGCGCGCGATCGTTCGCGCTCCACCCGCCCTGGCTGGTCAGGATCGACGGGACCGACTGACCCTCGGTCCCCGGCACCCACCAGATCGACAGCTGGCTGTTGAACCCGGACACCGACCCGTCGCCCGAATAGGCGTGATAGGTGTCGTCGACATAAAACCCTTCAAGCGCATCGCAGAAATGGTCCGCGATATCGATCACCAGCACTTCCCAGTCGGTGCCGTATTTCCCGCCATAATTGAACGCATCGGCCAGCGCCCCTGCGGTCGCACAGCGGCCGAACACATAACGGCGCGGCCCTTCGCCCAATTGCAGCGTGGTTTCCGATGCCTGGCGTTCCGGCGCGCTCGGCTTGAACAACGCGTTGGTCAGGATCGTCGCACCGATCGTGAAGGCCACCGCCAGCAGCGGCCCGCCCAGCAGCTCGCCGATGATCATCGCGCCCAGCTGGATCATCGGTTTGATAAATTTACTCATGTCAGGTCGCCGACCATGCGCGGATCATCGCCGATCGCGGCCCGCGCCGGTTGCCCCGGTCACCCGGACTGACCAGCGTTTCGCCCTCGATCACCATCAACCGGATGCCGAACGCGTCATCCGCCACCCCGGCCAGGTCGCCGCGCTGCGCCGCGCCGATAGCGATCGGCCGCAGCCGCTTGCTCACCAGCGCCTCCATGCCGCCTTCGCGCACCATCAGGCGGCGGGCATCCCGCTCGCTCCGCACGTTCAGCTCGGGCATCGGATCGCGACCCGTCAGCGCCAGAATCGCCCCTGCGGAGAATGCCCCGCAATGGTTGCCGTCCCAATCGAACGGCACGGCTTCGCGGCTCGCGATGAACGCGATCCAGGCTTCGTAGTCGCGCATGGTTCAGCGGTCCCGCAATCCGCCGACGACGCGACCCATGATACTCGCCGCCATGCCGCCCAGCGCGACACCGGCGCGCGACGGCGTCTTTCCGCCCCAATACAGCATCTTTTCCCCTGCAAAGCTCAACCGGCGCATCCCGCCGTCATTTGGGTCGATCATCCGCTGATCCGCATCGCTGCGCAGCCGCCCGCCGCGGCGGCCCAGTCCGCGCGCCGCACCCTCGATCGTCACGCGCACCATCGCGGTTCCACCCGCGACTTCTTCGGTCTCGATCCGGTCGTTCCGCCCCCGGCGGAACACCCGCGCATCCAGCAGGCGCGTGCCCGATGGATCGGCGATCAGGCGATAGATCGCCGTCGGCGCACCGCGCACATCGTCCGCATCCAGCAGCGCCAGCGTATCGGGATCGACCCCCGACAGCTGCAGCGTATCCGACTGTGCCGCCGAACCCAGCGCGCCACCCGTCGTGGCGACCAGCCCGGCGTGATCGATGCCCAGAAACGTCTCGCCGCCGATCTCGACCGTCCCCTGCCCGCTGAACACCCGCACCGGCGGGTCGCACAGCATCTCGACAGCGCCGCCGGTCACCGCATTGCCTGCGGCGATGACATCCATCGCTTCCTCGGCAATGATCCTCATGGCAGCAATTCCTGCATCGCCTTGATCGTCCCGCCAGTGATCGACAGCCGCCGGTCGATCGGCCCCAGCGGGCGGTCGCCATGCGGCATCTTCATCACGCACGCCGGTCGATCCAGGTGCGCGATCGCATCGCTCGGCACCACGCCCATGTACCCTTCGCCGGCCACCGGGACGGGCGGGACGATCCGGCACGTCACTTCGCCAACGCCATCCGTCATCGCGCCGGTTTCGCACCGCACCAGCGCGCGGCGCGCCATATTGCCCTCGTCACCATCGGCGGCGTCCCACTTGAAACCGAAATAGTCGCCGACCGACAGGATCAGGCCGGACGGCAACCCCTGCAGCGTCAGCCAGGCATCGCCCTGTTCGTCGATTTCCTGCGACCACCCCGACGCCGCCCCGGTGAACGGCCCGCTCGCATCGGCCAGTGTCATCCGCGCGAACCCGGTCGGATAGCGCAGCGGATAGGGTCGCGCGCGATCCCACGCCAGAAACGGACGACTCGTCAGGCGGATGCGCGCCACCCATGCCCGCCATTCGTCCGACGCGCGCGCGCCGATCCGCCCGATCGACCATTCGGCCTCCCACTTGGCGGGGCCGGCCTGCACCGATCCGATCCGCCCGCCCTGCTCGGGCGATTGGTAACTGACCGCCACCGGCTCGAAATACTGCTGCGCACCGCCGATCAGCGGCATTTCGACGGGCAGGATCAACGTCATGCCGCCAGCCCCAGCGGACGCCGCATCCGCTGCTGCGCGTCAGCAACGGCCTCCAGCGCGATCCGGGGAAACTCCGCCATCATCTGACGCTGCTGCTCCTCGACCCGCGCCAGCGCCGCTGGATCGGCCCCCGGTGCGTGGATGCTGGCATCGATGTGCACCGACATCGGCGCACCGCCCATCATCTTCGCCGTGTCGTTCGCCGGCACGATCCGCGTGCCGCGCGGGAACAGTGCCATTTCCGGCCCCCGCTCACCCACCATTGCCGCCCCGCCGCCGAAATAATGCGTGCCGGTGGCAAAGCTCAGCGATCCGAAACCGGGAATGCCGCCGCTGCCAAATGCGCTGAACAGTCCGCTCATCGTCGGCAAATCCGTCCCGAACGCCGCGTTCTTCAACGGGTTGACCAGCGCGAGCAGCATCATGTCCTGCAACAGGCTCTCCAGGATGCGCTTGCCCGCCTCGCCCCAATCGTCCCAATTCTTGGGGTTCAGCACGTCCTCGATGAACCGCCCGCCGACATCGCGCACGATCTGGGTATATTCGGCGTTCTTGCGCAGCTGATCTTCCATCGCGATCAGCGCGTCGTTCTGCGACATCAACTGGGCATAAATTTCGTGCTCGTCGGTGATGCCATCGCGGCGCAGCGCCTGAATATAGCGCAGCTTGTCGATCTGCATCGCGCGCATCTGGTCGGTCGAACCGGCCAGCATCAGCTCGCGTTCGGCCAGCTCCATCGCATCGGCCTGATCGGCAAGCCTGCCCTTGATCGCCTGATCGATACGCTGCTGGCGCTGTTCTTCTTCGGCGCGCTTGGATTTCGCAGCGGATTCGATCACCTGCCAGCCGAGCTGCGACTGCTGATACTCGCGATCGTTTCCAGCACTATAGGTTGCCGCCTGCTCGGGGGTGATCTTTCCGGCACTGCGCAGGCGATTAATAGTCTCCAGCTGCTCATTGTACCGCCGCAGCGCGGCGGCCGCAGGATCGAACTTCGCCTCCAGTGCTTCGAACTCGCGCGCCAGCTCGCGCGCATCCTTGATCGCCTCACGCTCGGATTTGCGCGCCGCGCGCTCAGCATCGGTCAGACCGCGCCGTTTCTGCTCCCGCTTGGTCAGGGCTTCCTGTTCGGCGTCGTGGACTGCCTTGAGCCGTCCGTACTCGCGCTGATACTCGGCTCCACCGACCCTGCCGACATTGGAAAGAAAGCGTTTATCCAGAGCTTCCACGGCCCGCTCGAACCGCCGGGTCGATGCCGTCGCCGCATCGGTCTCCTCGGCCAAGGCGCGAAGGATCGGAATGCGGGCCTGCTGTACCGTCTCCCATGTTTTATCCAGCACCTTGCTGTTCGCTGCGATCGCGCGATCGATCTCCTCGACACGCCCCGCGTACAAACTCTGGGCCATGCCAGCACCCGCACCACCCGCCGCGCCAAAGTTCTGTGAACGGGCAGATTGAAACGTGGCCTTTTCCTGTTTCAGCAGCTCGACCAGTGCTTGCCGGGTCGCTTCAGCCTTTTGCCACATCGCATAAGCAGTATTGAGCGTTTCCTGCCTCAGCTGCTGCTCCGACTTGATCTGGCGCGCCGTGCTTTCGTGCAGCCGATCCATCTGTTCGATCAGCTGCTTTGCTGCTTCCGCCTTCGCCTTCGCGGCATCGCTGCTGTCCAGGTACTTGGCAGCCAGCGTAGCCAGGATCATCGCACCGCCCGTGATCACCGCGCCCCACGGCCCGCCCAGAAATCCGATCAGCCCCTTCGAGCTGCCCGTCATCAGCTGAATAGCCTGGATCACCTGCCCGCCCTGCTGGGCAAAGATCACCATCGGCGGTGTGCCCAGCGCGAACTGCTGCGCGACGTCGCCGATCTGATACGACAACTGCTGGGTGCCCGCGCGCAGCTGCCCGACGCTCACCGTCGTGCGCGCCCGCTCCCGGTTCGACGTCTGCTCCGCCGCCGTCTCGCGCCGCTTGGCCGCTTCATATTGCGCGCTGTTGCCGGTGATGATCGCCAGCGCCTTGCTGTCCGCATCGGCGGACTGCGCGCGCAGCGCCGCCAGCTGGCGCTCGACCGCCGCGACCCGATCCGCCTTGCGGTCGGCCGCTGCCACCGCACGCGCGGCCGTCTGCTCTTCGGTGGTGCCAACCGCGGCGATGGCGGCTTTCACCTGCTCGTCGCCCTCGATCCCCATCCGGTAGAGCAGGCTTGCGGTCGCGACCATCACTCACTCCAAAAGAAAAGGGAATTATATAGATGACTCCCGATCATCGTGAGCCTCCTTCTTACGCTGGCGCTTTACGCGGCGGGCGATTTTCTTCGCCGCCAGCCCTTTATCCTTGGGGCGGTAAGCCAGAACGCGGTCGGTAACAGTGTCGAGGATAGCTTTGATTTGGTCAGTCATATCACGGTCTTCCGCTGCGCGGCCTCCATGCCCGCAAGGTAAGCATCGACCATCTCGTCAGCGCTATAGTCGCGATCCTCGGGTTCGCCGAACTTACGGGTTAGCCATTTCCAAGCCGCGTGTTCGGGATCATTTCGATTGTCCGTCATGCGATCAACTCCTTGTAGGTGAGGCGGCGACCAATGGCCGCGCTGAACATGCTGGCGAGACGGTCAAGCGTGTGGCGGCTAACGTCGCCTTCGTTGAGCCGGAACGCGAACTCGCCAACGTAGCGGTGCAGATGCTTGGGGCTGGCGTGGTGATACACACCGACGATCCCGCGCTTCATGACCGCGAACACGCTCTCGATGCCGTTCGTGGTGACATTGCCGCGCACATACTCACCCGCGCCGTGGTTGATCGTTTCATGGCTGTAGATCAGCCCGCCGAGGCGATTGTAGATCGCGCTTTCGTCGGTGTGGATTTCCGATCCGGCCTCGACATTGCGATAGGCGAAACCCACCGCCGTGCGCCCGGTGACAGACGCCGGAACCTCTGCGCGGACGCGCCCGCTACCGCGTTCGCGCCCTGCGATGATCGCTGTCTTGCCTATCGCGCCACGGCCCAACCCAAGGCGCTTACTCTTGTGCTTCGTCTTCTCGACGCCGCCGACATAGGCTTCATCAACCTCGACAACCCCCGCGAGCATGGTGGGGTCATTTCCACATGCCTCGCGAAGGCGTTGCAGGACGAACCATGCGGTCTTTTGGGTGACGCCGATCTGCTTGGCGAGTTGGAGGCTGCTGATGCCCTTGCGGGCCGTCACGAGCAGATACATGGCGTAAAGCCACTTGTTGAGAGGAACCTTGCTCCGCTCGAATATCGTGCCGGTGCGGATCGTGAAGTCCGTCAGACAGGCATTGCAGCGATAGAAGCCGCCCTTGCGTGTGCCGATGCGCTTAGGCTCTTGGCAGGCTGGGCAGACAACGCCGTCAGGCCAACGCTTCGCCTCGAAATAGACGCGGGCGCTCTCCTGATCGGGGAACATCTGGAAAAGCTCAAATGTGCTGATGGTGGACTTGCTCACCGTGCGTGCTCCCGCGCTGATGCCAAAGCGGCTTGCATTGCCAGTTTGATCGGATGGGCGTCGCCGAGATTGAGCGCTCCATTCACGATACGCTCAAGATCGGCTTTCGACTGCCGAGAGGGGCGGGGTGGGCAAATGGCTTGGACGTTCCGAACCGCCTCAACGAGGACGGGCTTTGACCACCCGTGCATACGATTGAACTCTGCGTTCAATCGGCGTTCCTGCCTTATAAATGCCGTCTCTTTCATCTCGTATTCTCCCTCAAATCCGGGACTTTACCCCGCTGTTGAGAAGATAACTACCCTATCCCGGTTCGGGAGTCAAGTATATATTTCCCAAAGAAAAGGCCGCCCCCCAACGGGACGGCCTATGTGGCTTGCGGTGCGGACGCCGCTGCGCCCGCACATTTTCGATCTTTCAACTTCAATCGTTTCGCCGGATCAGGCGGCCTGAAACATCAACGCGACGCCCGCCAGCACTAGCGTGACAATCATCGTGACGAACGCCCCCGCGATCAGGCGCGAATTTGACGACAGACAGTCCGCATTGCTGCGGATCATGTCCTGGTAAAAACCCGCCATCGCCGCCTTGCCATTGTGCAGCGTGTCGCCCTCGACAATGTCATCCAGCCAGTTGCCAGGCTCATTACCCGCAATTTCCCAGTGCGTTGGCAGCGCGCTTGCCGCCGCCATTCCGGCGGCAAGGGCAAACCCGATCACCAGCACAAGCATGGACACCCACGCAGTGGGGTTGACTACCCCCCAGAACGCGATCGCGGCGGCGTCGAGCGATGCCAGGAAAGACGCCATCGTCATCGCCCGTTGATCTGCCGCCACCCCCAAACTAAGCTGCGCCGCCAACTGCAGCTCGGCGAGACGGATAATCTCGTCCAGCTTCGCCGGGTCGGCGCCGGCATAGGGGGAACATGTCATGACACCCGATCTCCATACTGCGCCCCAACGGCCTACTGGCACAACCAAATCCGGCAATAACACCGGCGGCAACCGTTCCGGCAACTTTCATCGTCCACCGCCACCGCCGCCGCCGCCGCGCCCGCCAAGCCCACCGAAGAAATAGATTCAGGCGGCGGCGGGCTGCGGCGCTACCGCCGAGAATGTCGCGCGGATATACTTTGACTCAAGCTCGGAATAAGCGTCCAGATAATGCGTCGCCGCATCTTCCAGATGCTTGGTTCGACGCGAAACCTCCGCTTCGATCCGCTCTTGTGTTCGTTGATCACGCCCCGCCATAACCTCTTCGATTTCTCGCGCCAGCAGCCGACTTCCATCCGCCGTTGAAGCCAGATCGCGCGCAACCCGGCTCAGCGCCTCGACGCCATCGCGGGTCAGGTTTTGGGTTCGCACCACGTTTAGAATGACGTCTCGAACCGCATCGACCTTCATCGCGATCCGCCTCACTTGCCCTTCGGCATCGATACCCGCGCTCACGGTTTCACCGTCGCGACAATCTGCGCGTCCAGGTCATAGACCGCGTTGATCGTCGCCTCGATCTTGCCCACCGCCATGTGCATCAGTCGGTCGATCCGACGCATCTCCTCGACGATCCAGCTCGGGACGCCATAGGCCGCTTCGACCCGCATGATGATCGCATCGGCACCGGCCAGCAGCGCGGACACATCGCCCAGTGCCGTCATCTGCTCATCGATATCTTCGGTCGTGCGGAACACCGGGTCGTAAACCGCCCCGCGATCCGGCGCTCCGATACCATCGGCGCACTTATGGGATGACCCGGCGGGCGCGGGTCGGCTAAGGACTTCATCAGCTTGCTGCATGGGTCTCTCCATCGCAGTGGGTTAGGGCTGTGGCCGGTGCGCTAACACCGCCACAGTCCGACTGATATCAGTGTAATCACTCGACGGCAAGACTGATATCAGCTACGTCAGAGTCATGCCACCAGAGCTAAAATCCGAACGGTTCATTTTATCGATCGAGCCGAGCCTGATTAGGGCGGTGGATGACTGGCGCCGCCAGCAGCCCGACCTCCCATCCCGCGCCGAAGCGATCCGGCGCTTGGTCCGACAAGCCCTTGACCGTCAGTAATTCCCGCTTTCCATCTGGCGCCGCCCGTCGCGCATCATCGCCGCCCCGGCGAGCAACCCTTCATCGACATGAACCCCGGCCTTGAAAGCCCGACAAATCCCCGCGTCAGGCCCGCCCTGCGGCGGCTCGCACGGGCAATAGTCTTGCCAGCACAGTCGTTTCGGCGCGGCCTTCCTTTTGGCTCCGCCCTTCTTCTTGGCCTGCTTCGCCTCAACTTGCGAAATCACTGAAACCCCGCTGTCCGACACGGCAGTATAGCCAACCGCTAACAGCATCCCGAGCACGACAACGACCAAACCTCTAACCATCGACTCACCCTCCGTTGGGTGCAGCCTGCACACCTCACGAACGGGAGTGCAAGAATTACTAATCGCCCCCTCCTTTGCTCCGCAATCCCATGATCCGCGCGTCCTCGACCTCGGGCAGCACTTCGGCCAGCATCTCGGCATCCGCACCCAAAGCCGCGCCCATCATCAGCACCGCCGCGAAATCCAGCCCGATCGGCCCGCCCATCGGCGCCAGGCGCAGCTGCGACCCGCACCGCGACACCACGTCCCACACGCCGGCCCCTTCGATGGTCTCCGGTTCATGCTCGCGATAGGGGCACGCGGCACAGCGGCCATTGGCCACCGCGTCGCACGTCAGCTCGCAATATCGCTCCCCGCCATCGCCCCCGCGCCAGTGCCATTCGGCGAGGGCGACGATACGTTTTTTTCCATATCGCGGATCAGCACGGGCAGGACGAACTTGGCATAGGCCGCCTCGAACAGCCGCTCGTCGGCGATGAAATCCTCCACCGCCTGCGGGGTGAACGGCGTTTCCGCGCCCTCGGCCCCGATCCCGCGCCACCCGCGCAGGCAATATCGGATCAGCGCTTCGCCATAGGCGGTGCCGCGCTCGGCCATCATCAGCGACGATGGCTCGCCCTCGCCATCCCACGCCGCCGCCTTGAATGCGTCGCGCTCGGCGGCGCGCTTGATCGCCGGGGTCGCGGCGGCGAACAGCGCCTGAACCATCGTCCGCTTCGGCTTTTTCCGCCCCTTTGGCGCGGCGGCCTCGACGATTTCGAAGAGATCGACCCATTCGGGCTCCCGCGCGGCGCGCGGCGTCATGGCATAGGTCATGCGATCGAATACTCCGCGACATTGTTGATCAGCGTTACCGTCACCAGCGGCTCATCCGGCGTTCCCGCCGCCTGCCAGTTATGCTGGGACTGGATGCCGCCGGGGCCGGTGATCGGCTTTTTGACGCGGGGCAGGAACACCCGCGGAAAATCGAAGCTGATCGAAAAGCCGCCGCCCCGCGACCATCCCATCGTCAGCGCGGCGGGATTGTCCGCCCCGATGCTGTCGGCGGCGTTGCGCGTGTCGAACAGCAGAGTCAGGCTGCCCGAACCCATCATCATACCGGGATCCGCGCCGGCAATCATGCTGTCAGGCCGGATCACCTCCACCGGATCCAGCGCGTTGCTGATCGACATCGACCCCTCACGCACGCTGGCCAGCACCACGCCGTCGCGGCTGACCGATCCGGTCGCCTGTGCGAACCGCTCGATCACCGGCTCCGCCGGGCTCGCTGCCGCGACGCTCGCCGCCGTCTCGCTGGTCTCGCCCTGGGCGATCAGCGCCAGCGTACCGTTGAGCAGGCCGCGACGGTTGAACGGGATCTGCAGCGTGTTGGCCTTTGCCCCGAAATGCACCGACGCGCTCGGCACGCGGGGATGCACGATCTCGATCGACGCGCTGGGCAGATCATCTGCCCCGCTTTCGAATACGTGCGCCACCGTCCCGCCGGTCAGCCGCGCGCCCGATAGCGTCGCGTTCGCACCCACACTGGCCGCCAGCGTAAAGCTGTTGCCGGCCACGCCCGCCGTGTCGTGCAGGATGCCCAGCGTCGAACCGGTCGCCGAATAGGTCGCCGCCGCCACCCCGGAAACCGCACTGCCATTCAGCGCCGCCGCCAGCGCGGTCACCGTCGCACCGACATTCGCACCGATATTCACCTGGTTGCCGGTCGCGCCGCTGGCCTTGAAGGTAAAGGCGGTGCCGTTGATCGTGACGGTCGAATCCACCGCCGGCTGCGCGCTGAACACGATCGTTCCGCTCGCCGCACCCTCCGCCGTGCTCGACACCGGCACGCCCAGCAACAGCGTCAGCCAGTATCCGATTCCCCGCACGTCCACCGGAATCACCAGATCCCCCACGTTGACCGCGACATCATCGGTCGGGTCATAGGGGTTGCGCCCCTGCCCCAACAGGTCGCTTTCGATCAGCCCGCGTTCCTCGCCCAGCGCCGAGCTGACAAAGGGCAGGCGGTACCAGTCCGCCGTGTTAGACGGGACGGAACCATAGGCCGCCTCATAGGCGACGTTCATCAACGCATCAGCGCCGCGTGCGCGAGCCATAATTTGTCTCCAGTCAGTTCAGGGGGTCGGTTGTCGAATAGTCGGCGACGATCGCCAGATTGGCAGATCGCAGCGTCACGGCATGTTCGGGCGTCCTGTCCCACTCTTCGGGGGCTTCCGCCTCGATCCACTCGCACAGGCCGCCCAGCGAGCGGTCAGCCGCGATCGCCACGCCGATCACGCTCATCATCGCATCCAGCACCGCCGACGGGTCCGCCGCACCGGGCGGGGGCAGCAGCTGCAGCGGCACCGGATGCCGGTAATTATATCGGATCGGACTGAGGTCAGTGCCGATCAATTCCATCTCACCGGGCCAGCCCAGCAACGTGCCACCGGGTCCGGGGCGAATGTCAGCCGACATTTCCCGGTCGAACCCCTTCACCTCGATCGCCGGCCACCCGCCATCGGTCAGCGCGGTGGTGGCGAGCGCCTTCACCGCCATCATCACGTCGCGCCGCTTGGACATGGATCAGCCCCGATATTCGAAATTGGCGGCGATCAGCTCGCCCAGCCGTCCGCCCCAGCGGCGAAAGATACCGTCGAAATTCAACCGCTTCTTGCCCGGCACGCTGCGCACCAGGACGTACCACAGCTCCAGCACCTGCTTCCCGCGCACTTTGCGCACGCGGAACAGGCCCGAATTGCCGCTCTTCATCCGCCGCCGCAGCAGGCGGATGCCCAGCTGCGCCTCCGCTTCCGCAGGGCTCAGATACCGCCGCCCCCGGCTATGCTTGGGCGCATTGGCGGTCGGGATCGCCAGCCCGCCCGACAGCGCCGGGGTGATCGGCGTGCCGCGATTATACTGGCCCAGGATCGCGGGGGCCGTGCGGCCGCCGCGCCGCCCCGGCTGCGCGAACACCGTCCCTGCCGGCTTCATGCTCGTGCCGGTCTGCGGATAGACTTCGCTACGCACCGACCGCGCCAGATTATGACCCAGCCCGGCGGCCAGCACATCGTCGCGAAATTCGTCCTGCGCGCCCCGGATCGTCTCGCGCATCCCGAACATCGCGGCACGCTCCATCGCCGCCAGGATGCCCTTTTCGTGCTGGCGCGTGCGCAGGGCAGTCAGAAACAACCGCACCGTTCAATCCTCGGCCGCGACGAACGGCATCGACCACACCCGGTTGCGCGACAGCTTCGGCTCGCCCGACACCAGCAATTCCTCGCCGGTCGGCAACTGATCCGCGTCGACCAGGATCACCCGATCCCCGCGCAGCGGCTGCGCCACCTCGCTCTTGCGCACCAACAGCCGGTTGCCGCGCGAGATGATCGAGCTTTCGCGCATCATCTCGTCCTCGTCCGACGAAGCCTGCCGCACGCGAACATAGGGGCCATCCTCGCCCCACCGCGCATCTTCCCCGAGCGTGTCGAACACCTGGTCGACCAGCGTTTGACGAAGCTCGGGGAAGGACATGGCGCGGGTCAGAGGGTCTGGACGAGCTTGACCAGACCGACTGCGGCGGTCGAAACCTTCGCCGCCGCCGCGACACCCTTCTTGGTGTTGTCGGTCGCGGTGACGGTGAACTTCTTCGCCGTGTTATCCCAATAGAGCAGCTGCCCCTCGGTCCACGCCTGCGAGCTGGCGTGCGTCGCCGCCGCCAGTTCGTAGACGCCCTCGGTCCAGCCTGCGAACTTGACGCCCTCGGCCGCCGTGACGGACGGAATGACCAGCAGCGCGCCGATCAGGATCGGCACACCGACGGTGACGCCGCCCGAAGGCGCAGTGAAATCGAGCGCAAGCCCGTCCTGAACAAAGTTCTTCATCGAAAGTCTCCTCTGCCCGACGAGCGCTGCTCGCCGGGCGCTTGATCATGAAGTTGCGATTACGCGCCGGCGTTGGTCGCGGCGGAGCGCCAGTTCATGGCACCGACGCCATAGTCGTGGCGCACCTTCCACTCGGTGCCATCGACCCGCCACCCGTCGCGCATTTCGGTGAACGGCTCCTGCTGACCGTTGAGGAACACGACTTCGATCGCCGGAGCCTGCGACGGATCGGCGAAGTTGTACCAGCGGGTGCCGGACAGGCGGGCCGTGCCGACGATGTCGGTATAGGTGCCGCGCTCGATATTCGCCCGCTGCAGCTTGTTGGCCGTGTCGGGATCATATTCGCTGGTGTTGACCACCTTCGCCTTGTCGGCAAGCGAGCGCGGCCCGACGAACACCGCAGGAGAGATGTCGAGCACCTCATTCTCGCTCACGTCGAGCTGCGAACCCATCAGGTTGCGCAGCGCACCGATCGAATCGACGCTCGGGGCGGCCGCCGTGATGGCGATATTGCGGTGATCGGCGTGGAACAGCGTCAGGCCATCGTTCATCACCGGACCCAGGCCAGCGTTGAGCGCGAGCAGGGCGTAAACGTCCTTCTCGATCGACAGCTTCGCCGCGCGCGCCAGCTCGACCGTCATTTCGCTGAATGCCGACAGATCGTCGTTGACGATCGCCTGACGCGACAGCGCGACGATATTGGCCTTGGTCTTCGCCGAGATCGATTCCTTCGCCGCGTCGGGGATGGCCTTGTTCTTGATTTCCCCATTTTCCAGCAGATCGTCGAGGCTACCGAACGACCCGCGCAGCAGGCGCGGATGCGGGCGGAAATCGGTCACCGAACCGATACCGCAGAACCGGCTCCACGTGTCAGGCGCAACAGCATAGGCGGCCTGAAGCGTTTTGTGCTGCACGTTTTCGAGCAGGTTGGTGAACGTGCTGGTCGTCTGATACGGACCAGAGCGCAGCATGATCGCCTGCTTGACGATCTCGTCGCGGTCATAGCTCGCGACACGCTCGCCCGCGCGCTCGATCGACATGCGCGCCAGCTCGGCGTTGCGGATGCCGGCGAACTCACCGGGATCGAGGTCGATCTTCTGGCCACGCTTCTCGGCCGCCGTCCGCACCATGTCGGCAAGGCCGGCGCGAATCAGGATCGAGTTGGTCGCACCCTGGACGAACTTGTCGACCTCGTCCTGACCCATCTGGATCGAGCGACCACCGGGCGAAATGCCCCGGGTTGCCGCGCGGTTATGCTCCGCCGTGGCCGAAAACAGCGCCGACCGCACCATCAGCGGGCTGATCTTGTCCTCCGCGTTCTGGTCGATCAGCTCCTGCGCGCGCGTCGCCACGCTCTCGCCCAGGCTGCGCGCTTCGTTCATCAGCGTCAGGCCATCGCTTGCGCTCATCAGCGGGAAGCGCCGCTTGGGGGCGGCGGATCGCTCGCCTTCGGTGGCCGCGACCGCGGGGGCGGCGGCGGGCGTTGCTTCGTTGACCGGGGTTGCTTCGGACGGCGCAGCCGCGCCGTTCGCTTCTTGCGACTGAACGTCCATAATTTGTTCCTTGATGGTGCAGGGGGAGATGACAGAACCTTCCGACCGAACCCCTGCGTTCAGATCGGCGGCAATCGAGCACAGCGACTGTTCCACGAAGCGCCACCGCGTCACGCGGTACACCGGCACCTCGCCATCCATTCGCTCGAACCTCATTTCTTCGCGGCGATAGCCAATGCTCGTCTTGGGCGGCGTGCCCCCGGCGAACTCGGCCTCGGCTTCCTTGGCGCGTGCGGACTGGCCGAATGCGACCAGCGGGATGACCTTGCCCTCTTCGAAGCGCACCGACCGCACCACGCCAAGCCGCCCTTCCAGCGACCAGCGATCATGCGTGTCGAGCAGCGGCGCATTGCCCGCCTCAACCTCGGTCAGATCGACCGCAGCGCGCGAGCAATCGAGGATTTCCAGATAATATTCGACTTCAAGGCCGAGCATCCATCCAGGGGTGCGCACCGGCGTTTCGGTCGCGCCGACCAGTTCGACGGTGCGTGCCGCTGCGTCATAGGTCGACGCCTCGGCAAAGCGCTGCCCGACGGGCATGTTAACCCGGCGCGCGCCTTCGCTCCCCGCGCCCGCGAGCGCGGCGGTAAGTGGTTTCGACATGTCGCTGTCCCTTAGCTTTGCTGCTGATCGCCACGCGGCGCGAGATATCCGACAGCCGCCTGCAGCACGCCGCTATCGGTCAACCGGCGCGGATCGCTGTCGAGCGCCAGGCCGAGTTCGTCGAGAATACCATTGATCCGCGCAATCTCGCGCAGATGCGCCTCGCCGTTCAGGCCGCGCTCGGCCATCGCCTTGGTCGTCAGCTTCCACCCGGCGCGCACTTCCATCAGCTCGCCCGCCAGATCCTTGATCGGATCGACAAGCCGCCGAACGGGGAGAGCGAATTGCATCCCGACATCGTAGAATCGGGGGTCACCGGTCTGAAGGACCAGCCGCCGCATCCGCTTCATCGCCGCCGCCTTGACCTTCAGCGGAATGACCACATTCTGCTGCCAATCGTCCAGCAGCCCATAACTCCCGTTCATCGCCGCGCGCAGGCCCGAATAATTGGCCTGGCTGACATCACCGGTCATCAGGTGATAAGGCACCATGTTCGCCGAAATGCCGGCCAGCTGCTGGCGGATGAAATCGACCGTGCCGTTCGACGGCTGCGGATTGACAACCGTGATCGTCTCGCCGGGCCGCGTCCGCGCGATCATGCCTGGACTGATCGTTTCGCCCAGCGGACGCCCCTGCTCACCGTCCATCGTCCCCGGCGCAGTGGCTTGCGGGCCCAGCGGCGAAGTCGCCTGCCCCTCCGGCGGCGTGACGATCACCGAAAGACAGTTCTGGATCTTCTCCGACAACCGCCGCGCGTCCTCGATATCCCCAATATCGCGCAGCGAGATCGCAACCGCCCCCAACCACGAAAGGCCCCGCGCCTGCCCATGCGAAATCCGCTCGAACATATGGTCGACATAGGTCGCGTTGACGAACTTCGACACGCCGCCGCCCGCCCCCAGCGGATCGTTCGGATGATCGTCGAACAGCCAATATCCGGTGCGGCGCCCGTCAGCGTCGAACTGCACCCCCTGCACGACACGTCCGCCATCGCGCAGGCGGTAATTCTTCGACTGATCGAGCTCCGCAGCGGTCTTGCCAACGATCCGCCCGAAAAATCCCAGCTCGTCGGGCTTCCACAGGGTCAGGCCCTCGCCACCGACGATCATCTCCAGGATATCGACCTTGCCGTGGCCATACCAATCGCCCAGATCGTCAACCTTGCCTTCGGCCCAGCGGTCCCACTCGCTTTGCGCGCGCTCGCGAATCTTCTTCACCGGATGCGTAAACTGGACGCTGATCCCGTCGCCCCAGATCATCGCCACCTGTTGGCGCACCGCTGCGGCGGCATATTTGTTGTTCAGGAACAAGTCCCAACCCGCCGCTGCGGTGACCTTCCGATACCGCAGGCTCTCGCCATTGATCGAATTGGTCTGACGCACCCAGTTCGCCGTTCGGCGCTCATAGGCTCCCGCATCGATCGTGCGGATCGCGTCGCGCGCGGTCGAAGCAGCCGCCAGCCGCGCGCGCGCTTCCATCCGCTCCGCCGCCCATTTCGGGGCGATCGGCGCGATCACGCCGTCGATCAGGTCGCTGAAGCCCATGTCAGCGCGGATCGTAAACCGCCAGCGTCGAAGCTGGGCGCGGGGTGGCAAGCGTGGCCGTTTCCTCGGCCACCGCACGCTTGAAATAGTCGATCGCGCCGAGCAAGTCAGCCCGGCTGCGATAGGTGATGCGCTCACCGTCGGACTCGACGGTCAGCACACCACTGGCCAGCGCCTCCTCCAGCTTCGCGATCTTCGCAGCCGTCGTCATAGCTCGGTGTATCCCAACTTTTCAGCTTCGATCAGTCCAACCCGCAACGCCATCGGATCGTTACCTTCAAACCGGACAACCCGGTTGCGATCGAGATGCAGAACAGACCAGCGGGGAACATGCCGCGCGATCGGGCGTGCCCCATCAACAGGGTCGAGAACCGGCACTCGCTCCACCCGCAAGGTCATGGAGGTATCGACATCTACCATCCATTTCCGGGGGCCATCCGGAACATCATCAACCACCCCGGTCAGGGTGCATTGATAGCTGACGCCATCATGAAAAACGCCGAAATCGCGTGTATGAAATTTCGGCACCCTGATCATGACAGATAATCGTCCTTTGCGTCGATGTAGCCGCCGCGCGGCCCTCCGGTTTTCGTCTGCGGCACGGCATTCCCCGGCGCGGCCAGCAACGGCCCCGCCAACAAATCGCCTTGCCGCTCGTCTTTCGGTGCGTACCGCTCGGCCATCAGCCGCGCCCAGTCCGCCGCGCCCAGCGTATCGAGCATCAGCTTCGCCGCCGCCGCCATGTTGTACACCCGGCAATCCAGATAGTGATTCTGGCGCCCCGGCATGGGTTGCCAGCGCCGGTCGGGGAAATTCCCGACCATTTTGATCACGATCGTTTCCGCCGTCGCCTGCTCGTACCAGTCCTCGGGCACGTCCCGGCCCAGATGGACAAAGCCGACCGGCTTCACCACGTCGCCACCCTGCTTCGCCGCTTCCTCGATCGCGGTCAGCGATGCGCGCAGGAACCCGTACCAATTCAGCTTGGCGTTGTTCACGCCGACGATATGGGCCTTGTCCTCGCCCCGCTTCGACGCTGCACCGGCCCGCTTGCCCTGCGCCTCGTACCGGATCGGCGCGCCCCGCCCCAGGATCGGCAATCCCCAACCCGCACGGCCATAGGTCGCAAGCCGGTTCGGCCGCCGCGCGCAATAGGCCTGCGCCGCCTCGGTATTATACCCGGCGTCAACACATTCCTGGTCGATCGGGAACACCTTGCCCCCGGGGAACGTCACTCCACGCTTCGAATACGCGTCCAGATCCTTCCACGCGCCCTCACCCTCGACATGCGTCGCGCCGGGCAGAAACCGAGCATCCAACTGCCAGCTTTCCTGCCCCGGCCCCCATCCGACCAGCTCCAGATAGAGCCCGTCGCCCTGCACATCGACGCCCAGCGTGACGACAATCACCCCGGCCGGCATCTGCCCCCGGCCCCAGAATTCCTCGCGCAGCGCTTTCAGCGCCTCGTAATCGGGCGTGTCGCCCTTCAACTCGAACTCTTCGCCCTTGACCAGGTTGGTCCAGGTCTTGAGCTTGTTCACGTCCCCCTGCGCGGCGACGAACCCCACCGCCATCTCGCTCCAGCTCAGGAACGTGCTGATGATGCCGGGCAGGTGCCAGCCCCGCTTGACGCTTTGCGGCATCCGCGCGCGCCAGCCCTGAAACTCTTCCTCGTTCAGCACCCGTGACGGGGTCGCATCGCCGATCTTCAGCGACAGCCACCCATCGGACAGCTTCATGCTCGGCTTGCGCAAATGCTCGATCTCGACGCCACAGCACGGCGCCAGCAGGTTCGCCCGCTCCGGCTCGCCATCAGGCCAGCGGATGTCGCTCCACTCCGGCGCGAACCGGTCGCCGCATTCAGGGCACTTGAAGTAGAACCGCCGGGGATCGCCCGACCGATACGCCACCCCGATCTTGCTCGACCCGCGAATCGTCGGCGTCGAAATCTTCAGCCGCTTGGACAGCCCGCGCGACTTCCACACCCGCAACCGCGCATCGACCATGCCTTCCGGCGACCCCTGACCGTCCAGATCGTTGGTCCAATCGTCCAGGTCGTCTTCCACCGCATAGCGCACGGTGCGCTGGCGCAACGCCGCGGCGCTGTTCGCCCCGGCAAGCAAAACGTACCCGCCCGACCGGCTGAACAGGATCTTGTTCGTCGTCGAACCATCGCCATTGGCCAGACCCTTGGCGCGGATCGTTCCGCCCCGCTCGGGGTTGAGGCGCGGCGTGGCCTCGACCATCGGCCAGAACTTCTCCGCCGCCCAGTTGACCGCGTCCTGAAACCCGGTCTGCACGAACAGCACCGGCCCCGGATGCAAGTCGCTGATGTAACCCAGCATATTCTCCGCCGACGCCGATCCCCCGGACTGGGCGCATTTGATCAGCGCCCCTTCCTCGCACGGATCATGCGCCGACATCGCGTCCATGATCTCGACCAGCTCCGGCGCGGTCTCGTTGCTCCACGGCCCCGGGATCGGCGCGTCATCTGCAAAGCGGCGATACCGCTCCGCCCATTCCGACACCTTCAGCATCGGCGGCGGCCGCAGCCCTTCCGCCAATGCCAGGCTTAGCTTGCGGGCATTCCCCCGCAACAGCCGCGCCGCTGTCGCTCCGAACCGGTCATAGGCATAGCCCATCACGCGGCCTCGGCGACGTCATCGACCGCCTCAGGCTCTTCCGCTTCGTCCAGCTCGCCACCAGCGACCGCCGCGGCGACGGCGGTGAACGCCTTGACGCGCGCTTCCTCCAGGATCGCCATCACGCCCCGAACGTCACTGGTCGCCGCCAACCGCTCCGCAACGTTGCGCTCCTCGGCCGCCAACCGCTCCCGGATCATCCGCCCGATCGCCGCCAACCGCCGCTCCGCCTCGACCAGCGGCACCAGCTCACCCGCCGCCTGCGCATTCTTCAACCGCTTCCCGAAAAGATCCTCGTCAGCCAACTCGGCCCGCGCATCAGACCACTTACGCTTCGCGGGCGCATCCAGCGGCAACTCGTCACCGCCATCCGTCACCGCAGGCTCAACCGCCTCGCCACTCGCCGGACGCCCGCGCATCGGGTCAAGCCGCGCCTCAAGCCGCGCCTCGCTCCGCTCTGCATGGACGAACAGCTTGCCGCCCTCGCCCTCGGCAAAGATCAGCAGCCCGGCTTTCTTCCAATTCGAAACAGCCGACTTCCCAACGCCGCGCCGCGCGGCGAATTCCGCCTGCGTCATCAGCGTCGCCATGTCGCCCTCGCGTTCACACCCCGTGAACCGTTCAGTTCACAAGGTTCAAAATCCAAAACTGCCCTTGAACCCAAAACCCCTGCGCCCCGCTCCACCGCAATAGCGGGGGCGGCCCGGGAAGGACCCGCGACCCCCACCCCCTGCCCCGAAACGACCGCGCCCCACTGGGCCAGGGCCGAGCAGGGCTCGATAGGTGACAGGAGGGGATCAAAGACCAGCCCGTTCCGCGCATAGCTTCCCGAGCGTGACTGAAAACTGCACGTTTTCGGGGCGAATGTGGACATAGAAAATCAACCGACCGCGCGATTTTCGGGCTTGACGTGAGGTGGCAGCGGAAATCCGCCATTTACCCGCCGACACACCGCGCCAAGCGCCCGTTCGTACCGCCGCCGCAGCCCATCCACGCCCCGTGCCTTGCCCATCGGACGCAGCAACCGCGACCACGGCACCTGCCGCGCACCCCCCGCCAGCGCCACGATCGCCAGGCCGATCAGCTTGCGGTCCTCGACCGGAACGGCATCAAGCCACCCCAGCGCCTCCTCCGCATCGGCCACCTCGGCACGGGTCAGCGCAGCTGGTCGCAGCTTCACGTCCGAGCTGACCCCATCGCCACCCCGCTCGTCATAGTCGCCCAATGCGGTATGCCGATGGATATCCGGCCAGTACGCCCGCACCGTTAGCCATGCCCGCTCCCGATCCGGCGCGCGCCATGTCACCCGGATCGCCTCGACCAGCCGTTCCTCGACCTCGGCGAACGACAACAACCCTGACCCCTTACCCTCTTCCATCATCTGTTCCTCATTCACCGGACAGTTATTCCCCACTCAATCAATCTCGCGTGCGCACACATGACCGCCGCCAACATCGCCAAAATCCGTCCGGACTATCCTAACCGCCTGAAATCAGGGCGTTCACACTGTCCGGCCAACTATCCGGGCAACCGTCCAGAGAACTATCCGAAGCCCTCCGTCGGTGCCCCCGCGCCCCTCGCCGCGCCCAGCCCACTGCGCCGCCGGACACCCCACCGGACAGTTGCCCGGACAGTTCCCGCCCCGCCCATCACAGCGGAGGCGACCATGCATCGCTACCGTCCGAGGCCGTCCACGACGCCGCCTCGCCCAGCCCGCGCAACCGGATGCCGATCCGCACCTTCAACCCCGCCTTGTCCTTCGCCGCATAGATCTGCGCCTCGGTCAGCGCGTTGCCGAACGACGTCTGCGTCAGGATGCGATCTTCCTTCACCCCCTGCGCCGAACAGAACTGCTTGAAATCCTCGTACAGCGGCGTCGCGCCGGTGCTGGCGTCGGGGTCCGACAGGTCGCACCGCGCCTCCAGCCACTCGCCCATCACGCTGCCCGACGCCCAATAGGACGACAGCGCCCGCTTCGACAGCTCGGGCTCCGGCACCTTGCGCTCGTTCAGCCACGCGATTGCGCCCTCGATCATCCAGTTCAGGATGCCCGGCTTTTCCGCCATCAGCTCGCCGCGCACGATATGCTCGGGGCGATCATCGGCCCCTGGCGAGATGCCGAACTGGACAGTCCACGGATAGAGCTTGAATCGCCGCCGGAATCCGCGATCGTCGCTCGGCGCCTTGGGCATCGTGTTGCACTCGACGATCAGCTGCCAGTGCGGCTTGAAGGTGATTTCCTCGATCGCATTCGGCGCGCGCGCGGTGATCAGGCTGCCCGTCACCTGCTTGATCCGCTCGCCGTTCCACGTGCTGCCCTTTTTAGGTTCGTCGCACACGACCAAGCGGATATCGCCGCGCAGCCGCACGATGTCGGACTGGTGGTCGCTCGCGTTGCGCTGCTTGCCCTCCAGGAACGTCTGCGGGCTGGTCGACCGGAAATAGTCGCCATGGATGTCGGCCGCGATGCTGTTCGTCATCGACTTACCGTCGCCACCCTTGCCCTGATAGACGTAAAAGGCCTGATCGGACGTCAGCGCGGTCAGCGTCATGCCATAGATGCGCTGGATCGCCACCCGCGCCACCGGGTCGGTGTGCAGCAGCTCCAGGCGCGATCGCCACGCCGGGCATGTTGCCTTGGCGTCGAACACCACGTTCGCCATCTGCATGAACATGTCGTCGGGCCGATGCCCCGGTTCGAACCGGCACGCCCAACCATCCTCGCCCTCGACAAAGCGCAGCGTGCCGTTGATGACGTGATAGGCCATCGGATCGGTGTCGAAATCGTCCAGGCTCGCGCGCAGGACGAACCGGCCATCCTCGTCCGTCAGACCCTGCGCCTGCTTCAGCATCCCGCTCGCGCGGTCGCTATTGCCGGTTTTCATCGCCCATCCGAACAGGTGCACCGCCCGCTCGTCGCCCATTTCCTTGTCGAACTTCGGCCCGAACACCGCGGACAGTTCCTCTGGCGTCGCCGTCCGAATCGCGCGCGCCTCGGCCAGGATGTCATCGACCACCCGCTGCGCCAGCGCCAGCGCGCGCGCTTTGCCATCGCGCATCGACCAGCGCGCGCCG
This sequence comes from uncultured Stakelama sp., assembly GCA_964638925.1. Lineage (GTDB taxonomy): Bacteria > Pseudomonadota > Alphaproteobacteria > Sphingomonadales > Sphingomonadaceae > Sphingomonas. Next base: position 29,335 of record CAZWZP010000003.1, read on the forward strand.
TCGAAATGCACGAACTCGCCCGCACGGCCCAGCTCGCCGACAAACAGCAACTTGCCTTCGGACAGCTCGGCGAGGCGCCGGGCATTGCCCAGGTCGTTCATATCCAGCCGCGCGCGGCGCAGCAGCGGATCCGGCGCAGGCTGCGCCATCATCGGCCCGGGATCGCGATCAGCCACGCTCCGCGCCCCCGCTTTGGTCGGTCAGCGCCGGCGATCCGTCGCGGGCATCGATCAGCGCCATCGCCTTGGACAGTCGCCGCTGCACCGCGTTCGTAACCTTGACCGCGCGCGGATCGATCGCGCTCGGCATCACCGCTTCGTTCATCGGCCCCTTCACCCCAAACACGCGGCGGTACAGCGCCCACAGCGCTTCATGCCCCTCCCGCACCTCGCTATCGGCCTCCAGGTCGCGGATGACGGCGTTGATCGCCTTCCCGTCGAACCCGATCGCCTTGGCCACGGCGATCCGGTCGCGGATCATCTGGCCGATCTCCGCCCGCTGCGCGCGCAGGTCCATCACCCCCCGCACGATCATGATCAGCCGCCGCTCGCTCTCGCTGACCTCCTCGGGCCAGGCATAGCCACCCTCCTCGGCCTCGATCACCGCGTGCAGCGCGGGCAACGGCTCGGCCACCTGCGCCGCCGCGCTCACCTCCCGCTCGAACCGTGCGCGCCAGGTCGCCAGATACTGCGCCCGCGTCTCGTCATGGACGATCGAGCGGGCCAGCTCCTCCAGCCGCTGCCACAGCGCCGCGCGGGATTCTGGTGAAGCATCATCGCCGACCTCACCGCTCACCGCATCGAACACGAACGTCGCCATCGGCACCGCCGCGGCGATCACCGCCTCCACCGCCTCCCGCCCGCCAGCGCGCGCCAGGTCGTCGGGATCCTGCCCGTCGGGCAAAGTGGCGATGCGCAGCGACGCCCCCGGCCCCGCCTTGGGCAATGCCCGCTCGCACGCCTTCAACGCCGCCCGCCGACCCGCCGCGTCGCCATCCAGCAGCAGCACCGGGCATTCGCACACCCGCCACGCGCGTTCGAGCTGCTCGGGCGTCAGCGCGGTGCCCATCGGCGCGACCGCTTCCGCGATCCCAACCGAGTCCAGCCCGATCACGTCGAAATAGCCCTCGACGATCACCAGCCGCCGCGCCTTGCGCCCCGCCTCGGCCGCGCGATGCAGATTGTAGAGCGTCCGCCCCTTGTCGAACGTCGGCGCGCCATCTGAACCATTGGCGGCGCTGTTGATGTACTTGGCGTCGGCCTTGGGCGAAATCGCGCGCCCACCGAACCCGATCAGGCGACCGCGATGATCGTGGATCGGGATCATGATCCGCTGGCGAAACCGGTCCAGCCAGCCATTCTGCGTCTGAACCAGCAAGCCCACCGCGTGCAGCGCCGCGCTCGGCACCCCGCACCCGGTCACCGATGCGTCACGCGGCGCAAGGCCAAGCCCGAAGCGCGCGATCGCCGATTCCCCGACACCGCGCTCGGCAAGCATCTGAACCGCGCGCGGCTCCGCCTCCAGCCGCGCCGCATACCACCCGGCCGCGCGCTCCAGCACGTCGCGCGCATCCTCGATCGCCGCCTCGCGTCGCGCATAGTCGGGCGACGGCGCCGGCACCTCCAGCCCGCACGCATCGGCCAGCTCGCGCACCGCATCCATGAACGGCAACCCGCGCTGTTCGGTCATCCAGCGGATGGCATCGCCATGTGCCGAACAGCCAAAACACCAGTAGAATCCCTTGTCGTCATTGACCGTGAAGCTGGGTGTTTTCTCCTGATGGAACGGGCAACACCCCTTCCACTCGCGCCCTGCGCGGGTCAGCTTCACCGCCCCCTGGATCAGGCTGGACAGCGTCGTGCGAGCCTTCAACTCGTCCAGAAATTGCGGCGACAGCGACACGACATCCCCCCGGCAAACGGGCTAAAGCGAAACAGGTTGGCGGGCAGTTGGGAGGGCGCGGCCCGCCGGGCGCGCTGGGCGGGGAATGAAACCCGCCCTGATCAGCTGGGCGCGATCGGGATCAATCGCGGGGGATCGGCGCGATAGACGCACTTGATCGGCGGCTCATCATAGCCGACCGCAATTCGCTCCTCGCCCTCGCCATTTTCGGCCAGGAACTCGCGCAGCGTAGCGAGCTCGTCACAGATGCTGTCAGCTTCCCAGCCAAGGCCGGTGCCGAACCGCACCGCCAGAATCGACGGCGTTCCCGCTAGCTCGCGACTGAACGTCCACTCATTGCCGTCGTGCTGGGTAGCGATCAGGTCGTCCTCGAACCGGATCACATCGACATCGAACACTTCCCCATCCTCGGGGATAGGATGCGGCCACTGCGGATCGGGCTTCGACAGCCACTGTGCCCATCCTTCGAGCGTCGCCGCACAAGGCAGCACCTCATCGGTGTATTTCTCGACATAATATGCGCGCTCAACCATCACGCCGCCTCCCCAGAATAATCCGCATCCCGCTCCAACCGCTTCCGGCACGGCGCAATCCAGCGCAGGCGCGTCTCCGCGTCGCCCTCCAGCCAGACCAGCCAGGCATAGGCTGTCGCGGTCGATCCCTCGGGGGCCAACCGCCCCTTGTGCATCACCACGCGCTCGGTGAATTGCAGGACGAACGATGGCGGGTTCTTCGCGAACAGCCGCTCGTATCGCCCCTGCCCCTCCAGGAACGCCGACCGCACTATCATCGCGACGCCGGCGGTGCTGGTCGCGCTCGCCCGCACAAAGAACTGCTCGGCAAGCCGGAACGGCGGATTCGTGATCGTCATGTCGACCATCGCCAGCGGCCCGGGGAACAGAAAGTCCCGCACCGGATAGCCCGCGCCATAGTCATGCACGTCGAATGCATCGACGCTGGCGAAATACTCGCCCAGCGGCCGCACCATGTGCCCCCGGTTCGCCGCAGGCTCACGGCACACCATCTCGCCCAGGCTCAACCCCTCGCCGATCAGGAACTCGCACAGCGCCCGCGTCGCCCAGGGCGGCGTCGGGAAATCATCCAGCGAATCGTGCGCCTCAACGCGCCGCTGCATCACAGCGGTCGAGGTGTTTTGACCGCTCACAGCTGCACCGGCATCTGAACGACAAAGCGATCCAGCATCCCCTTGCGGATCGGCTCATTCCACAGCGCCAGCAGCACGTCGCCATGGCACGGCTTGCCATCGAGTGCGCACCAGCAGGCGACATCGCGACCAGCATACTGTTCACGCCCAGCCCAAGCCGCCTTCGCCGCCGCGCGTTGAGCATCGAACGAAGGCCCGGTCAGCGCGAAGATCCCGCCCACCGCCAACGCATAGAGGCCGACACACTCGGCGCGCGTGCCATCGCGCCCGACAACGAACGGGTTGCCGAGCTTGCCAGGCCGCGCGCAATTGATCGCGCCTTCGGGCAGGCGATAGCCGCGTGCGCGGGATAGCCGGATGCGCTGTGCCATCACCCTAGACCCGCATCGGCATGACGACATACAGTCGCCGCGCCTCCACATTTGCGTCCAGCAGCAGCGTCGGCCCGGCGGCATCGAGCATCTTCCACACCACGTCGCTGCCCTGAATATGGTTCAGCAAGCCCAGCAGATACCCGCCATTGAACCCGATGGTCAGGACGTCGCCGGCATAGTCGCACGGCACTTCCTCGACCGCCTCGCCCAGCTCGGGCGAAATCACGCTGACCCGCACCACGTCGCGCGACAGGTCGAACCGCACGGCCCGATCCTTCCCCGCGCTCATCACCATCACGCGACCGATCGCGGACGCCAGCGCTGCGCGATCGCACGTCACCACCTTGTCGTTCGCGCTCGGGATGACGCGGGTATAATCGGGAAACTCCCCGTCGATCAGCTTCGACGTCAGCACCATGCTGCCCCAATCGAACGCGATCATGCGCGACCCGACCGAAACCCCGACCGCGCCTTCATATCCGTCCATCGCCGCCGCCAGCACGCCGACCGTCTTGCGCGGGATGATTACACCGCCGCCCGCCGCGCCATCGGTCAGCCCGCCAGACCCGTCGGGCTGCGGGATATCGAACCGCGCCAGCCGATGCCCGTCGGTCGCTGCGACGCGCAACACCATCAGTGCCTGCTCGGCGGGATTCTCCGCCGCCGCCCGCACCGCCGCGTGCATGTAGATGCCGTTCAGATAATAGCGGGTCTCCTCGGTCGACATCGCGACCGCAACCGCGTCGATCATCGTCGCCAGGTCGAACGCCGCCACCTCGAACTGGTGCGGCGTATCGCCGACCACGATCACCGGAAAATCCTCCACCGGCAACGTCGCCAGCTTGAACGTCGCTCGCCCCGCCCTCGCCACGACGACGTTGCAGCCCAGTTCCAGCGACAGTGTCGCGTCGGGATCCAGCTTGTTCAGCATGTCGCGCAACGGGCGCTGCGCAATCGTCGTCGCGAACCGGCCCGACACCGTGCAATCGACCTGGACGACCAATTGCGTGTCGAGGTCTGTGCCGGTCACTTCCATCCGGCCTTCGTCCGCCACGATCATCACATTCGACAGGATCGGGATCGTGTTACGCCCCTCGATCACCTTGTCGATCGCCTTGATCGCCGCGCGCAGTGCCTTGACATGCACCTCGATCGACGGCGCGCGCCCGACATCCTTCGCGCCACCGCGCTTCATCGACCCGCTCGCCGCGCCCTCGTCCGGCGCTTCGATCGTCTCCACCTCAATCATCGCTCACCTCCAGCATCGCAGGCGACGCCTTGAACGTGAACATCGGCGGCTGCCCGTTTTCGGGCCGCACCGCCTCGCACCGATCGACGGTGAAGGTGGGGAAATCGAGGCTGAACAGCCCGTCCGCCGCCGCGCGGTTGATCGTCAGCTGATAGCAACCGTTCTTCTGACGACGGGCGCGAAAGCCCCCCCCCATATCGACCGCGCACGCGATCTTGCCCGCGTCCGCGCCGGTTCCGAACATCAGACGCACGACCTGCTCCGGCTGCGCGATCTTCGCCGCCCGCGCCAGGTCCGCGCCGATCTTGATCACGATGAAGCGCACGTCGTTCATCGCCCGCCGCGTCGCCACCGTCACGCCATGCGCCGGCACGTTCGCTTTCGTGCTGGCCGGCTTCACATTTTCGATCGATTCCCAAGCCATATCACCACCTCCTCGGCATGCGCGCGGGCTCGCGGCACGGCGCGCACCGCCCGCCGACCAACCGTTGCGAATGGTCACCACAATCCGCGCACTCACCGGGCACCCCGACCGCGATCGGCCGCGCCGCCGCGCGCACGGCTGCCTCGGTCAGCGTCTCGACCAGCGCCTGTGCGCGATCCGCATCGTCAGCCATCAGGCGGTGCCTCCGATCTCATCAGTCAGCGCACGCAATGCGGCGCGCTTCCCGACATCGATGCCTGACCGGAAATTGCGGGCGCAGCCCTCGGCAGCGCGGCGACGATCTTGATCGGTCGCAGCACCGGCGATGACCAAGCGGCCGAACATCGACCCTGACACGACCGCTCCGGCTGTCAGGATGAACGATGCCGCCTCAAGCTTATCAGGATAGTCAGCAAGAAAGGCGTAGGCCGCTCGCTCCATCTCGACACACAAGTCGGCGATCCTGTCATGACGCGGGTCCGCGCCGCTGATCTCGCGAAAAACTTCCGGGCTATCCACGCTTCAACCCCTTCACCAATGGCCGCATCGCATCGCGCACGGCGGCGCAGGTCGCGCCCTCGACATGCAACCCGATCGCGATATCCTCCGCGAACGCCGCCATCTGGCGGTTGACCAACTCGCCCTCGCGCTCCGTCATCCTTCCGCGCCGCACCGCCGTCGCCACCGCCGCACGATGGCGCAGCACCTGGGCGATCATGCCCGCGCGCTCTTCGATCCGCGTTTCGACGCGCACCTGATCATGCGTGCGCCTCATTCGACCCACCCCGACCGGCGCAGATGCGCACACGGCGCCATGCTGGTCGCCCCGCAATTGAAACAGGTGACGCGCGGCAACGGCCGCTCCGCCGGCACCGCCGGATCATCGGTCAGGCTCTGCACTGAACGCGGGCGCGGCTTGCGGTCGATCAGCGATGCGGCTGCCACCGGCACCGGTTCCCCGGCCAACAGGGCGCGCACCCGCTCCACCGTCTCCGCCGTAACGCGCTCGGCACCCTCCACCTGACGCAGCCAAGTCCAGGGATAGTTGCTCAATTGCCGCGCCAGCACCGCCAGCCGTATCCCGCGCCGATGCGCCTCGCACCGCAACAGCCGCACGACCTGCGCGCCGCTCATGCTCTCGCTCGGCAACTCTGCGGCGACCGCTTTCCGATTCGCACGCGCCATCACCCGCGCCCCTTCCGCTTCGCGCTGGGCGACCCGGTGGACGCCCCGGTCTCCGCGATCGTCACCACGCGAACCATCGCGTGCGCCGGGCCTTCCAGCTGCGAAGTGATCAAATTCCGTGCGCGCAGCTGCGCGATCAGCCGTCCGATCTGCGCAGACCCTTTCAGGCCCAGCATCGCCGCCAGATCGCGGTCGCGCGGGCATTGCTCGCCCGCATCCGCAATCCGCGCGAGCAGATCGAGCAGCAACCGCGCATCCGGCGACAACCCCGCCTCGTCCGGGATCGGTCGCGCCTGATGATACGGCAACGCCGTCCGCTCAGCGCGATAATCGAACAAGCCCGGCGCGGAATCGGTCGGCCGCTGCGGCAACATCTTGACCAGGCCCGCGGCGTGCAGCTGGCGCACCCGCTCACCCACCCCGCCGCGCGGCAAACGGCTAACCCGGGCATAGACACAGATCAGGCCCGGCCCGGCATTGACGGCCCAGCTGGTGACGGCATGGGGTGCGGCGGCAAAGGCGCCCGCCACCATCAGCAATGGCTCTTCGTCGTTCAACGGGCGATGCGCCGCCGCGCCGCCCAGGTTCAGCTGCTCCCCCCGCGCCATCGCCTACGCCTCCGCCCGATAGAAATCAGCCGGACGCACGCTCCACCGGCGCGGCGCCTGCCACGGGCGATAGAAATCGCGCGTCCCGACATAACCATTGGTCAGCGCCGCGATCGTGCCGCCCATGCCGCGCGCGGGAACCAGCTCGCCGGCCATGATCCGGTCGACCGTGTTCGGGCCCAGCATCTCGGCCGCACGCGCCATCCGCTCGCGACACAGCGATGGGGACTTGCCCCCGATCAGCCACCAGGCAAGGCGCCACGCACCGACACTCGGCACGCGGGCGGGCAGGTACAGCTTACCGCTCACCGCGCGCCTCCTGCTGCATCCATCCGCCATAGCCGGGCGCATCGCGATAATCGGGGCCATAGAGCGCGTCGAAAAACGGCTTGTTGCGCCGCCGCCAATCGCGCGCCCAGGTGAGGCCCGCCGCGCGCTCTTCCCGCGACACCATCGGTGACACGACGACCGGCGAAATCAGTGCAGGCGCTTGCCCCCCCCCAGCCATCATGCGTCCCCCAACATGCGGGCCTGCGCGATCGCGCGCAGCGTCACGGCGGCGTGGATCAGCTGGTCGGCCTCGCGCATCACGTCCCGCGCGTCGCGTCCACTGAAATGCCCATCGGCCAGCGCCGCGCCGACGCTGCTGATCACGTCGCCGCCTTCCTGTGCGACCTTCGCCGCCAGCTGCAGCAACTGGCCCTGTCCGGGCAGCGCCTCGGGCAACCGCACCAGCTCGAACCCCTGTCGCCGCGCCAGCGCGCGCGTCACGATCGGATGCCCCGCCATGCCGGCGGTGCGATCCTCAAACGCGGCCACTTCCTTGATCGTCAGGAACACGGCGGTGTTGCGCGAACCGGCATCGCTGAACCGCGATTGCGCACGGCCCAGCAACTCGCTCGCCGCCACTTGCCCGCCATAGGCGCGGATCAGCTCGGCACTGGCCACCTTCAGATCCTGATCCGACGGTGCCAGCGTCAGGTCGCGGGCCTCAGTCATGGGTCAGCCCTCCGGGGAGGGTGCACTGCCCCTCCCCTTCGGCTACGGTCGGTACTGCAACACACCCGACCGGAGATTCGCGATGAATGAGATTGTCGTCACGCCCGAGGGGCGAGAGGCCATCAACGTCGGAAAGCTGACCGACGATGACGGAAACGAGTTCGTCTGCCTGATCTTTGACCGGCCCAACGACAGTCGCGCCATCGTCACCTTCACAATCCCGCTGTTCCACGACTTGGTCGAACACATGAACAACCTGTCGCTCGACATTAAACGCAACGGCTTCTGACCCTGCCGACATCACCGGGCGACGATTGCCCTCAATCGGCAACCGCCAGCGGGGGATGACCACGACCAACTCCGGGCCGCTCGCGCCAACAATCGCCGCCGCGCTCACGCCGCCACCCCGCTGACCTGCTGGCCGATATGATCGCTTTGAGTATCGGGCGACGCTGCATCCGAAGTGGAGCTATCAACGGGGGCATGATCGACCCTGCCCTCCAGATTGGCAGCTACAGCCTGCGCCGCCGCCGCATCGAGGCCGGCGAGAACACCCAGCTGCAGACCGGCGCGCCGGTAAATGCGAACGGCGACCGCGTTCGAAGGCGCGCGCGTCCCGTTCAAAAGCTGTGAGGCGAAAGGCACACTGATGTCGCACGCCTGCGCAAGAGCTGTCGGAGTGATGTCCATTCCGCAAATATTGCAGATTGCAACATTTGCTACAAGCGAAAATGTTTGCAGTCTGCATGACGACAAATTTTGCCGCTCGTTGCACACTGCAACCATGGAGGACGATCCCGATCAGCGGAGCGGAAACCTGCTCCGGGCATGGCGCGAATTCCGCCGGATGACCCAGGCCGAACTGGCCGAGAAGGTCGGCACCACCGCATCCGTGATCAGCCTGCTGGAGGCCGGCGACCGGAAGCTCTCCCCTAAATGGCTGTACCGCCTCGCACCGGCGCTGGAGACGACCCCCGGCTATCTGCTCGATAAACACCCTGACGACCTGTCGATCGACATTATGGACACCTGGGCGGCAATTCCCGAGCGGCACCGTTCGCAGGTTCGTGAGATCATGCAGACGTTCCGAGGGCGAACCGGCACGGACGATTGACCTTGGGATAACCGCAGCGGATAATCCCTTACGGAAAGGGGGAGTGTGATGATGAAGCGGCCAAATGGCGGCGGGGTCATGATCGCGGGCTGGCTACTAATCGCGGGCGGGGCGATTTCGATCATGGTCGGCGTTCCCGGAAGAATGCTTGGCGCGATCGTGTTTGGCGGCGGACTTGCCAACCTCGGCGTATTGCTCGTGGCGGTCGGGTACATTGTACGCGCGCTCTTTTTCCTTCCAGGGCGAACCGTCGAGGCGAGCGAAATCGACCCTGCCGCACCAGTCCCAGCGCCCACAGCTCCACACGCACCACCGTCCCGCAGCCCGATCGAAGAGCAGGAGATGGCGAGAGCTGCCGATAAGCAGCTCCTGATCATAATCGGCACAATCACCGCCATCAGCGTGGGCGGGACGTTTCTCTACGTCGTTCTTTCGAATTGATTATGTTCTTTTGCATTGGCGCGGTCGCGGTCGATGGCGACACGCTCCGATGCCGCGACCAAGGCCGGGTTCGCCTTGCCCGCATTGACGCTCCAGAGCTACATGGCTGCCCGGCACCGCGCAGATGCGCGCCCGGCGACGCCCGCGCATCCCGGGACAACCTGAAAAAGCTAATCACGGGACCGGTTCGGTGCACGTCAGTCCCCGCCGATCCACGTCGTGCCTCGGGCAGCCACCGCGACCGCCACGGTCGCATCGTCGCGCGGTGCAGCGTGAATGGCCGCGATCTGTCGTCTTTGCAGCTTCGATCCGGGTTCGCCGTCCCATGGCCACCCGCAAAAACGAAATAGGCATCTTGAGCGAACTTTGCAGAATGCAATATTTTTCGTTTGACCGATAGTTTGCAGTTTGCAATATTCTGCCTCCGAAGCAATCGGAGGCCAACATGGCAACGCATCCACGGCTCAACCAACTCCTGCGCCTGATCGACCGCGCGCCCTCGGCGTTCGACCCCGAACCGGCATCAACACCGCCCGCGACCGTCCCGCTGCACCCGCACCCGGAAGTGTGCGCGCTGCTCGACGACGGGCAGGAACTGACCACCGGTCAGGTCATCTCGCGCATGGGCCTGTTCGTGACGCCAGCGCTTGAGGCGCGCGTCGCCGCCGGTCTGGCCGAACTGGGCTACCACCGGATCACCCGGCTGACCCACAACGCCCGCGTCGCCGTCCAACTCTGGACGGCCACCGCCCCGGTTCCGGGCGTGCCCACCCTGCAAATGCAGATGCGCCGCGTCCACGAAGACAGCGACCGCGCGCGCGGCCTCACGCCGATCGGTCGCCGACCCGGCGCGATCGCGCGGCTGATCCGCCGACTGCGCGGTGCGAAATGATCACGGCCATCACCGGCATCGCCGCGCTCGCCCTGTTCGCGGTCGCCGCTGTCCTGTCGCTGTCGATCATCGTTCCCGGAATTGCCCGCGCAATCGACGTTTTGCGCACGGGGCAAGCCCGATGAAACAGCCCCGCTGCACCCGCACCAAGGGATGCCGGCGCACGCGCATGAAGGGCAGCGACAGCTGCTTCTACTGCGCCCGCGACACCCACCGCACCCCGCCCCAGATCGCCGCCCGCCAGATCGCGGCGGTCACCGGCGAGTGCGATTTCGAGGATGACGCAGCATGAACGATCAAGCCGACCTGCGCCGGCTAGCGCTGTGCGCCGCTGGCCAGGCCGCCGCCGCGACCGCCGAACTGGTCGAAGCCGGCCAGAACGGCCCCCTCGGCGTCAACGGCCCGTTCGGCGGCGAACCGATCGAGCTACTCGCCGACGCCACCAAACTGGCGATCGAAGCCGCGCGCGCCGCCGGCGAGGCCGACGAAATGCGCGACCAGCTGCACGCCGCACTGTGCCGCTATCTCGACGGGTGGCACTGATGTTCGTCGAAGGCCTCTTCATCGACGGCTTCGCCGGCGGCGGTGGTGCCAGCACCGGCATCGCCCAGGCCATCGGTCGCGACGTTGACATCGCGATCAATCACAGCCCGACCGCCATCGCGATTCACAAGGCGAACCACCCGACCGCCGATCATCACTGCACCGATATTCGGATGCCCTTCCTTCCGCGCCAGGCGACGCGCGGTCGCCCTGTCGCGGGCGCGTGGTTCAGCCCGGATTGCAAAGAATTCAGCAAGGCGAAGGGCGGTCCGGTCAAGGATCGCTCGATCCGCGCGCTGTGCTGGGAAGTGATCCACTGGCTAGAGCAGACGCGCCCCATCCTCGGCTTCCTCGAGAACGTCGAGGAATTCGAATATGCCGCGCCGCTCGACGCCGACGGCGTGCCGATCACCGGCCAGAAGGGGCGGGAGTTCAAGCGCTTCGTCACCGCGATCCGCCGCCTCGGCTATCGCGTCGAATGGCGGGTTCTGATCGCCAGCCACTATGGCGCACCGACCAGCCGCAAGCGCCTCTACATGATCATGCGCCGCGACGGCTTGCCGATCGTATGGCCGAAACCGACCCACGGCGCGCCCGACAGCCCGGCGGTCAAGGCGGGCAAGCTCCTGCCCTACCGCACCGCCGCCGAATGCATCGACTGGTCGATCCCCTGCCCCTCGATCTTCGACCGCCAGCGCGAGCTGGCCGAAGCGACCAAGCGCCGCATCGCCCACGGCGTGATGCGCTACGTCGTCAACGCCGCGAAACCATTCATCGTCGGCACCGCCTTCACTAACACGCGCGCATCGCGGGTGTTCGACCCTGCGGATCCGCTGCGCACCGTTACGACACAGCCGGAATATGGCGTCGTCGATTGCGCGCTCGCGCCTCACATCACCAAATATCACGGCACCGGCGTCGGCTCCGACATGGCGAACCCCATGCCGACCGTCACTGCCAACGGCCAGCCAGCTCGCCCCGCCGGAGCAACCCCGCTCGGCATGGTCGGCGCAACGCTGATCCGCACCGGGCATGGCGAGCAGGACAAGAGCGGCAAGCGCCGGGGCAAGGGCCATCACGATCTGCGCGACCCAGCACCCACGGTCACATCATCGCGCGACGAAGCGCTGGGAACAGCGAGCCTCGCCCCAATCATCACCTATGGCCAGCATGGCGGAGCAAGCCGCGCGGTCGATGAACCGCTCCACACCGTCGCCGCGTCGAAGAAGGGCACCAACGGCCTCGCCGCCGCCACCCTGATCAAGATGGGCAATGGCGAGCGCGACGGCCAGGCACCCCGCGCCCTCGATCCCGCCAAGCCCCTCGGCACCGTCACGGCCAAGGGATCGCAGGCGGCGGCGGTCACCGCCTTCCTGTCCAGCTTTTACGGGAGCGACAAGACGAACGCGAGCGGCGACCCCGAACGCCCGCTGCGCTCGGCCCGCGCCAGTGGCCAGCACCACGCGATCATCACCGCCCATATCGAACAGGCGAACGGCGGGCCGCGCAATACCAACAGCGCCGGCCGCTCCGCCGATCGCCCGCTCTCGACCGCGACCGCCAGCGGCTCGCAACAGCGCATCGTCGAAACGACGCTGATCGAGGAAGGCGCACTCCCGCCCGAACTGATGGACCGGGCCGTCCGCACCGCCGCCTTCCTGGTCAAATACTATGGCACCGACGGCGACGGTGAGGCCGCGCAAATTCAGCCGGTCGATCGCCCGCTCGACACCATCACCACCCGCGCCCGCTTCGCCGTCGTCACCGTGACGATCGACGCGGTGACCTATGTCATCGTCGATATCGGCCTGCGGATGCTGAAGCCGCGCGAGCTGGCAAACGCCCAGGGCTTCCCGCCCGATTACAAGCTCGATCCCATCGTGCCGGTGCAGCTGCGCGGCAGATGGACCGAACGCCCCCTCACCATCGCCGAGCAGATCAGCGCGATCGGCAACAGCGTCTGCCCGCCCGTCGCCCGCGCGCTGGTCGCAGCGAACATGCCGGGGAAGGACGCGGACCGGATGGCGGCATGAACGACCTCCACCGCCACTTCACCCGCGCGGAACTCGCCGAAGCGGCACAGCAGCTGCTCGCCGCGCGCCGCGCGGGCGATCCAGAGGCGGTGAAGCGCAACCTGTTCACCCCCGAACGAGCGGCCCAGCGCGAACGCATCGCCGCCACCATCGCCGATCTCATGCAGGCGGTTGCCGATCGCCGCGACCCCGGCGACGCCGAAGCCCGCTGGATCGCCAGCAACGGGAGCGAAGGCGCGACCTGGTCCGAAATCCGCGACGACCTCGCCATCGCCTTCGACGCCGCCCGCGCGGCCGCGCTGCAACCCGGCGCGCCCGCCGCGCTCGAACACTGCGCCCTGCTGATCGGCGCGCTCGCCAGCTGGATGCAACCCGCCTGCCCGGGCGGCACATTGCCCCTGATCCTGCTCTGCGCCTCGATCGAACGACACGCCCGAACCATGGCCAAGATGGTCGCCCAGATCCGCACGCCAGCCGCGCCCCTGCCTCAGCGCCAGCCGCCCAAGCTGGCCCGCGCCGGCGGATTGTTCGGCTGATGCCTCGCAAGCCCCCCGTGTTACACGGCTGCTCTCCGCGCGGCCACAACCGCCTCCCCGGTCAGCAGGCCGGTGGCTGGCCACCGCGCCCCTGTCCCGAATGCATGGCCCTGTTCGAGCCCAAGGTGGCCAATCAGCTATTCTGCACGCCCCAGCACAAGGCGGACTGGAACAATCGCCAGACCGCGCGCGGCCGCGTCCTTACCCCGCTGTCGATCACCGCGCGCATCACCCGCGATGGGACGCGCGGGCCGCAGGAGGATCGCGACGCAGGCAAGCGCGCCGCGAAACAGACGCGCGCTCTGATCCAGCAGTACCGCGACGAAGATCGCGCCGCCGGGCGTATGCCTTGGCCCCAGTACAGCCGCCGCCGGCGCGAGCTGGGGCTCGACGGCCAGCCATGAACGCGCCGGCGCGCATCCCCCCGCCCACGCAGGCCGATATGATCGCATTTGCGGAAGCGCTGGCGCGCGCGCATGTTGCGCGCGATCTGGCCGCCGCAGGCACCATGAAGGATTCGGACGGTGCGCACCGTAATCTACGCCCGCTTCAGCAGCGATAACCAGAACGCCCGTTCGACGGCGGACCAGATCGCGATGTGCCGCGAACGTGCCGCGCGCGAGGGCTGGCCCGTCATCGCGGTGTTTGAGGACGCTGCAATCTCCGGCGCTGCGGGCATCGGCGAAACCCAGCGCCCCGGCCTCAACGCAATGCTTCAGCTGGTCGAGGCGGGGGGGATCGACCAGGTGCTGGCCGAATCCACCGACCGCATTTCGCGCCACGTCGCCGATTCGCACCTGATCCGCGAACGGATCGAATTTGCCGGGGCGCGGCTGTTCACCCTATTCGACGGCACCGTCACGCCGATGATCGGCCTGATCAAGGGCTTCACCGATTCGCAGTTCCGCACCGACCTTGCCGCCCGCGTCAAACGCGGCCAACGCGGCGCGCTCGCCCAGGGCAAATCCTCGTCGGGGGTCGCCTATGGCTATCGTCGCGTCAGCCGCTTCGATGACAAGGGGGAGGCGATTCGCGGCTTGCGGGAAATCGACCCTGAACGCGCCGACGTGATCCGCCGCATCTACACCGAATATGCCGCCGGCCGCAGCGCGCGCCAGATCGCAAAAACGCTCAATCAGGAAGGCGTACCCGCGCCGCGATCGGGGATCTGGCGCGACGGCACGATCGCGGGGGACAAGCGCACCGGCTTCGGCATCCTGCGCAACCGCATCTATCTCGGCAAAGTGCTCTATGGGCGATCGTTCACCGTCACGAACCCGGTGACCCGGCGCAAGATGATGCGACCGACCAACGAAGCGCCGATCGAACATGACGCGCCGCACCTGCGCATCATCGACGACGCGCTATGGGCGCGGGTGCAGGATCAACTGGAGCGCAACAGCTTCATTCGCCCCGAACGCGCGCGGCGACCGAAACACATGCTCTCCGGCCTTGGCGAATGCGGCCAATGCGGCGCGCCCTGGACCAAGATCGCAAATGATTATTGGGGATGCAGCCGTTACCACGCGGCCAAGGGCACGACCTGCACGCACAAGCGGGTGATCCGCACCGACCATTATCAGGCGCGCGTGATCGCCGATCTGCGCAGCGGGATGCTCGCCCCCGAAGTGGTCGATGCCTATGTCCGCGAATATCGCCGCGACTATGCCCGCCGCACCGCCGACCTGACCCGCCAGAGCGCGAAGCTGGAAACCAAACTCGCAGAAGCCGAACGCCGCGTCGCCCGCCTCGTCGCCGCGATCGCGGACGGAGGCGGCGAATTCGCCGAGATCCGCGAAAGCCTCAAGGCCGCCCGCGACACCCGCGACGCCATCGCCGCCGATCTGTCCAGCGCCCAGGCGATGCCTCGGGTGCTGACACTCCACCCCAACCTTGCCGAGCGCTACCGCGAACAGATCGACGACCTGCAACGCGCACTGGCCGAGCCGGAGGCGCAGCTAGAGGCCATCCCCCGCTTCCGCGCGATGATCGCAAAGATCATCGTCCGCCCGATCGAGGATAAGAAGCGCGGCGTGGAGATCGAAGTAATCCGCCGCATCGACGAAGTGCTGAGCCTCGCCACCCGCGCGACCGCGTAAGACTTCGATAACGCGCAATTTGGTGAGAGCCATGGCAAGAATCTGATCGTGCGCGAGATGCTGGGTGCGGCGATCCCCT
>CAZWZP010000004.1:0-44015 GCA_964638925.1 uncultured Stakelama sp.
AGGGTTCGATGTAGGACGGGTGGTTGTGGCTCTCCATCTTGAAGATCGCCGCCTGTCCGTCGCCGATGTCGATCACGCCGGCATTTTCGCCGGGGCCACAGATGACCCAGGGGGCAGTTGTCGGCAGCTTCTTCAAATGGATGCGGCTCGACTTGTAGCTGCAATGCTCCGACCACATTACCGAAAAGATGCCGAGCTCGGTCAGGTTCGGCTCGCGCCCCATCGCGTGCAGGACGCGCTCATATTCCTCGGGTGACAGGCCGTGTTCGGCGACGATTTCGGGCGTGATTTGAGTCATGGTCGCGCGCATAGCCGGACAGAAGCGTCGCGTCACCCCGGTCAACGCAGATGGCCGTCAAACCCGTGGGCGGTAGGACTCGATGAGGTGGTGCCGGACTAAGTGTTCGACTAGAGCATCCAGCTCCGCCGCAGGATGATGGAGAAATTGGGCGCGGACTTCCTGCGCGGAAAAGGCGGGGCGGGATAGCATCCATTCGGCGGCATCGGCGAGCAAGCCGAGCTGCACGCGGGTGCTGTTCGCGGCGAGCCAGTTTCCCGAACCATCCTGTTCCACCTGCGCGGCGCGGTCGGTGCGCGCGTAGAAATCGAGCGCGGGGCGGGCGGGGAGCGCGACGGGATGCGCCTGAATCGCCAGCTTGCGCTGGCGTAGCCGGATCGAGTCGCGCAGCCCGGGCGCGGTGGCAAGACGGGCGAGGCGCGCGCCAAGGTCCGCCAGATGGGCGTCGAGCGCGGTGCCGGAGCCGCTGCGCGCATCGGGGAGCCAGGCGCGAAAACAGGGGTCCGCCAGCGCGGCATCTTGCAGCAACTCCAGCAGGAGTCGCCCCGAAAAGGGGGCGACCCCAAAAGTCAGGTGGAGCGACTGGCTATCGGTGGCGATCGCATCATGGAAATAGCCGCGCGGGATGTAGAGCAGGTCGCCGGGGCGGGTGGTGATGTCCGTCAATACCGGCCCCTTGGCTGCGTCGATCCATGCCTGTGCACCTTCGCCCTGCGGCGCTTCGAGCGGTGCGTCGGCGCGATGGGCATAGATGCGCCAGCGCTTCTCCCCCGCGCACTGTATCGCGAAAACCTCATGCGTGTCGTAGTGCGAGGCAAAGGCCTGGATGCCCTGAAACGAGGCGTAGCAATTCGCGCCGACCAGCGCTGCGAACCGGTCGGCGAGTAGATCGGCCAGCGCGCGCACCGGAGGGAGCAGATCTTCGAGATGATCGAGGACGAGGCTCGCCCCCATCGCCAGCAGGTGTTCGATCCGCGCGGGGTCTCCTGCTGGCACCTTGCCCGGTGCGTCGGTGAGATAATGCGCAGGATCAACGGCCCGGCCGTTGAGCATCAGCTTGAAGCGGTCAGGCGTCCACGGCACGCGCTGGGCAAGCAGCGCATTGACGTCGCTCCAGCCGATAGGGGGCGATTCGCGGCGCTCCTCGGTCGCAGGGATATGGACGGGAAGCCGATCCCAATGACGGTCGATAAAGTCGGCTTCGCCCAGCGGCGCGAGGAAATCGGCAAAGGTCACGGGTCGCAGTCTAACGTTGCGGGCATTCATGTCGAGCCGGAGTAGGCGACGGCTCAGCGGGCTTGCGTGCTAGCGGGGTTTGAACGGCGGCCCAGCCTGCGCAACAGTCCACCTTTGGTCATCGCTTCGAACGGCGACTCATCTCCCGCATCGAGGATCTGGTTCTCCGCTAGCCATTCCTCGACCGCACTGAGGTCAGATACCTCATAGGGCCGCAGCGAGCGGCCCGTGCCGCGCAGCGCTTCGGCCGCGGCAATCAACGAACCCCTGTCCGCAATAGCCTTGGCGACGTTCAGCGAATCGGTGCCGAGATGCTCCGCCAGCAAGCCGTTTCGGATCGCGGCGATGCGGGTCGCTTCCTCCGGCGTCCTCGCCGCAAGCGCGACGTCGCATTCAGTGTCTAGCCCGAGCGAGCGGTTGTTGAAGTTGGAAGATCCCACCCGCAGGAAGCGGTCGTCGACCACCAGCACCTTGGCATGGACATAGATGGGCTCACCCGCTGCGGTGTAGGGGTGGTAGAGGCGTAGCCGGTCATGCGGGTCGCGTTGCTTCAATGCCTGAAATAACCGCGCCCGCGCGGTGTCCATCGCGGTCTGTTCCAGCCAGCCATCGGCGCTGCGCGGATTGATGATGACGAACTCCGGCCCGTCGGGCTCGGCCAGGCGTTTGGCGATGGCTTCGGCGATCGCGCGGGAGGCGAAATACTGGCTCTCAGCATAAACGAAGCGGTGCGCCGTGCCGATCAGGTCGAGATAGAGTTTTTCGATCTCCTGCACCGGTGCCTCGCCGTTCAGCTGGGGCTGGGTGCGCGCAACTGCTACGCGGATGTCGGTGAAGTCCGGGTTCAGCCCGTCGGGCCAGCATTCGTGCGCGACTTCGGGCCGTTCCAGCCGGTGCCCGCCCGCCCGGTGCCAGCGTTCGCGGCACAGATCGCCCAGCATGGCAGCGGCCCCCCCCTGAATCGCGGTCGTCGCGTCGTGCCACGGCATATAGCGTTCGCCGCCCGGATTGGCCCGGCCCGGATCATCGTCCGAATGCGCGCGGTTGTCCCAACGGCCCAGCGTCATGTCGATCCCGCCGCAAAAGGCGATGCAATCGTCAATCACCACGATTTTCTGATGGTGCGATGCGCCCGGCGGGTGGGTGGAGTCGAGCCGCAGATGGATGCGTTTTGCCAGCTTCCATTCGACCAGCGTCTCAAGTGTGCGTCCGCGCAGCAGCGCCGCGAGCGCGCCGATATCCCACCGCAGGATGTGAACCTCCAGATCGGGATTCTGCTCCACGAGCCAGCTGATGAACGCGCCGACTTCGCGCGGTGCCTCGGGATGCGCCGGGGGATCGTCATGCGTCAGCAGGATGCGCGCGTCGAAGTCCCAGCCAATGAGCAGGATCTGCTTTTTCGCGCGGATCATCGCATCGCGCGCGACGCGGAAATAATCCTCGGCGTCGACGATGACCGAGAGGCGGCTGGCCTGTGCTGCGCGCCAGCAATTGCGGCCTGGCTCCAGGAGCAACGAGTCGTCGGGGCCAGCGGACATGGTGTCAGCGATACCGATAAGGCGACGAAAGGTCACGCCTTCACTGGACTTTAGCAAAGCGCTTGGTAACCAGTCCGCATGAACACGACTTCGCAACGATTACAGCCGCTTCAGGCGCGTTGGCAGTGCGATCTCAGCGACGACTCGCTCAGCTGGAGCGACGGCGTTTACGACCTGTTCGGGCTGGAACGCGGGGCTCCGGTGAAGCGCGAGGATATCGTCGCCATGTATTCCGCCGAATCGCGCGAAGAGCTACGGCGATTGCGCGAGGCAGCGATTGCCGAGTGCGGAAGCTTTACGTTTGAAGCGAAGATTCGCCGTCCCGATGGCGCGCTGCGCTGGATGCGGGTGACTGCGGATGTGGTAGTGGAGGACGGTGTCGCGCGCTATCTCTATGGCACCAAGATCGACGTGACCGACGAGATTGGTGCGTCGGCAGCCGCCGCCTAGAGAATTTCGCGGATCGCTTCGGGCGGTCGTCCGAGGCGAACGCCCTTGTCGGTTTCGACCAGCGGGCGTTCGATCAGGATCGGGTCGGCGGCCATCGCGTCGAGGATCGCGTCGTCCGAGGCGTCCTTCAGCGCCTTTGCTCCGGCCTCCGCCTTGCGCAACCCGTCGCGCGGCGACATGCCGCCCTTGGCATAGAGCCGCGCCAGTTCGTCGCGCGACGGCGGGGCCTTGAGATATTCGATGACCGTCACGCTGGCGCCGGCGTCCTGCAGGATCGCCAGCGCCTCACGCGATTTGGAACAGCGCGGGTTGTGCAGGATCGTGGCGTTCACGCCGCGTCCTGCTTGGCCAGCCACTCCTCCAGCCATTTGATCGTGTAATCGCCCTGCTGGAACTCCGGCACGTCGAGCAGCGCCTGGTGCAGGGGGATCGTCGTCTTCATCCCGTCGCCCGCAATCACGAACTCCTCGAGCGCGCGGCGCAGGCGGCGCAGGGCGCCCTGGCGGGTCGTGCCGTACACGATCAGCTTGGCGATCATGCTGTCGTAATAAGGCGGGATCTTGTAGCCCGAATACAGACCGCTATCGACGCGCACGTTCATGCCGCCCGGCGCGTGATACTGCGTGACCTTGCCCGGCGAGGGGGCGAAGGTGCGCGGATCTTCGGCGTTGATGCGGCATTCGATCGCATGGCCGCGGAACTGGACGTCCTCCTGGCGCAGCGTCAGCGGATGGCCCTCGGCGATGCGGATCTGTTCGCGGACGAGGTCGAGACCGGTGATCGCTTCGGTCACCGGATGCTCGACCTGCAGGCGGGTGTTCATCTCGATGAAGTAGAACTCACCATTTTCCCACAGGAACTCGATCGTTCCCGCGCCGCGATAGCCCATGTCCGCCATCGCCTTGGCGCAGATGTTGCCGATCCGCTTGCGGTCGGCCTGACCGAGCACGGGGGATGGGGCCTCTTCTAGCACTTTCTGGTGGCGCCGCTGGAGCGAACAGTCGCGCTCGCCCAGATGGATGGCATTGCCATTGCCGTCGCCGAACACCTGAATTTCGATGTGGCGCGGGTTGCCGAGATATTTTTCGAGATAGACGGTGGCGTCGCCGAATGCTGCCTTGGCCTCGCGACCGGCCTGCTGCATCAGCGTTTCAAGCTCGTCCTCCGACGTGCAGACCTTCATGCCGCGCCCGCCGCCGCCCGATGCGGCCTTGATGATCACGGGATAGCCCGCTTTGACCGCAATCGCCTTGGCTTCCTCAAGGTCGCTGATCGCACCGTCCGAACCGGGGACGAGCGGCAGGCCGAGCGCGCCTGCAGTACGCTTCGCCTCGATCTTGTCGCCCATGGTGCGGATATGCTCGGGCTTCGGCCCGACGAAGATCAGGTTATGCAGCTCGACGATCTCGGCGAACTTGGCATTTTCGCTAAGGAAGCCATAGCCCGGATGGATCGCGTCGGCGCCGCTGATCTCGGCCGCTGAAATGATGTTGGGGATGTTGAGATAGCTTTCCGCCGCAGCCGGCGGGCCGATGCAGATTGCTTCGTCCGCGAGGCGCACATGCATCGCGTCAGCATCGGCGGTCGAGTGTACCGCGACCGTCTTGATGCCCATTTCATGGCACGCGCGATGGATGCGCAACGCGATCTCGCCGCGATTGGCGATCAGGAGTTTCTTGATCTCCGGCACGGCCTTACTCGACGACGACGAGTGGCTGGTCGAACTCGACCGGCTGGCCGTTATCGACCAAGATCGCCTTGACGGTCCCGCCATGCGGCGCGGCGATCGGGTTCATGACCTTCATCGCCTCAACGATCAACAGCGTGTCCCCCGCCTTGACCTGATCGCCGACCGAAATGAACGGCTTCGCACCCGGCTCGGCGGAGAGATAGGCGGTGCCGACCATCGGCGACTTGACGGCATTCTCATGCGCCGGGGTGATCGAAGCGGGGTCCGACGGCATCGAGACCGGCGCGGCCGACGCCATCGGCGCGGGCATGGGGGCGGGGGCGGCGTAGCTTACCGGCGCAGCGCTGACCTTGCGCGCGACACGGACCTTTCGGTCGCCGTCCTCGACCTCGATCTCGGTCAGGTTGGTGTCGTCCAGCACAGCGGCGAGCTGGCGCACCAGCTCGATATCCACGTGCATCCCCTTTTTCGTATCTTCGCTCATGCGACCTCAAATGTCTTGGTGCGCGCCCTTGCCCCAAGGACGCGCCGGAAACGCGCCATTTGTCAGAGTCGGGCAGCAGCTTCAAGCGCAAGCAGGTAGGAAAGCGCGCCGAACCCCGCGATGGTTCCCTTCGCCGCGCGTCCGACATAGCTCAAATGCCGGAATTCCTCGCGGGCGTGCGGGTTGGACAAATGCACTTCGATCACCGGCGTGCGGATGCTCTTGATGCAATCATGCAGCGCGATGCTGGTGTGGGTGAACGCTCCAGCGTTCAGCAGCACCGCCTTTGCCCCGCGCGCCTGCGCCTCGTGCATCCAGTCGACCAGATGCCCCTCATGATTCGACTGGCGCAGATCGACGGTCAGGTCGAGATCGCGGGCGCGGTCCTCCAGCATCCCGGCAATATCGTCGAGTGTGTCCGATCCGTAGATGTCCGGCTCGCGCGTGCCGAGCAGGTTCAGGTTCGGGCCGTTGAGGACAAAGATGGTGTCGGCCAATTCGCTTCCCCGAGAATTTACAGCCCGCATTTGAGCCGCGCGCCGAACTCCCTATATCGCGGCGCAGCGAAAGGACCAGCATGACTCACACCGACGGGACGATCACGATCACGGTCAATGGCGAGCATCGCCGCGTTGCAGGCGGGATCAGCCTTGCCGATCTGGCGAATGAACTGGGGCTGGTGTCGGAAAAGGTGGCGGTGGAGCGCAATCTGGAGGTCGTGCCGCGCTCGACGCTGGCGCAGGTTATGGTCGAGGATGGCGACGAGATCGAGATCGTGCATTTCGTTGGTGGTGGCGACCATGATGACAGCTGGACGGTCGCAGGGCGCACGTTCAACTCGCGGCTGATTGTCGGGACCGGCAAGTACAAGGATTTCGCGCAGAATGCGGCGGCGGTCGAGGCTTCGGGCGCGGAGATCGTCACCGTCGCGGTGCGGCGCGTCAATGTCAGCGATCCCAATGCGCCGATGCTGACCGATTTCATTGATCCCAAAAAGGTCACCTACCTGCCCAACACCGCCGGCTGTTTCGATGCGGAGAGCGCGATCCGGACGCTGCGGCTGGCGCGTGAGGCGGGGGGATGGGATCTGGTCAAGCTGGAGGTGCTGGGCGAGGCCAAGACGCTCTATCCCGACATGCATGAAACGCTGCGCGCGACCGAGGTGCTGGCCAAGGAGGGGTTTCTTCCGATGGTCTATTGCGTCGATGATCCGATCGCGGCGAAGCGGCTGGAGGATGTCGGGGCGGTGGCGATCATGCCGCTGGGCGCGCCGATCGGGTCCGGCCTCGGCATCCAGAACCGCGTGACGATCCGCCTGATCGTCGAGGGCGCGAAGGTGCCGGTGCTGGTCGATGCCGGCGTCGGCACGGCCAGCGACGCGGCGGTGGCGATGGAACTGGGCTGCGACGGTGTGTTGATGAATACTGCGATCGCGGAGGCGAAGGACCCGATCCTGATGGCGCGGGCGATGCGCCTCGCGGTCGAGAGCGGGCGGCTGGCCTATCGCAGCGGGCGGATGGGGCAGCGCCGCTACGCCGATCCGTCGAGCCCGCTGGCAGGGTTGATCTAAGACGCAGGCTTCGTCGCGGCTGCGGTTTTCGTGATGCCGCGACGGGCCGCTGCGCCATCGAGGAAGGTGCAGAGGATCGCTTGATCCTGTTCCCGGAAGAATGCTTGAAGCTCGGCGGTCTTTTTTGCCTGTGCCGCATCCGCAGTCGCGATCATGCGATCAACGACACCACGACACAGCGGTGCAAATGGGCTTTCGAGACACTCGGTCAGCGCTGCCAGTGCTGGTACTGCGTGATGCGCTGCCAAGTGCATCGCGCGATATTCCGGCACGATCATATTGAAGTCGGTCATCGCGCGGCGGCGCAAGATATCCAAGCCCCATTCAGGGGATTTAAGGAACGGCACCTTGTCGTCGTACAGCAACTTATCGGGATCGTAGCCGCAATCCCGAACCGGTGTGTAATCAGTCACGATCGTGAGATTGATACGAAATCCGTCCTTCACTGGTCGCGCATGAGCTTCAACTAACGCGTTCGCTACAGCCTCGCGCGCGGATTCGCGCTCCGTCGCCATCGCCACGCGGTAACTCGCCATTGCGACTGGCCCTCCGATCCAGCCAACAAGGATCAACAGCACCCCAGCGAACAGCCAACCGATGAACCGCATCACATCTTCCCCACCAGCCATACGGTGAACCCACCGCAGCTTGCATCCTCGCTGACATGATTGACCACGGTCAGGCCACTCTCGGCAAGCACCGTGCGATACTCGATCTGGGACAGGCTGGCGTGGTACAGTTCTTCGCCCTCGAACTCTCCCATCGCGACACCATGGGCCGGTCCGGTGTTGAACAGCGCGACGCCCCCCTTGCGCAACCAAACCGCGATCCGCCGGATCAGCTTTTCCTGCTGTTCGACCTCAAGATGGAACAGGCTGCACCAGGCGAGGATGCCGTCATAGGCACCGCTGTCGCCGCCAAAGCGCATCATGTCCGCCTCGATCCATTTGTGGCGGGGGAAGCGGGTGCGGGCGAGGCTGATCAGCGTCGTCGAGGTATCGACGCCGGTCAAATGGTGGCCATGGTCGATCAGGAAGCGCGCGATCGGCTCGCCGCCGCCGCAACCAAGGTCGAGTAGTTCGGCTCCGCGCGGCAGCATCCGCTCGAACCGCTCAAGCCAGGTCCGCTCAGGGAAACTGCCCCGGCGTGCCGCGTCGAACGCCGTAGCGTGGCGCTGGTAAAGCTCGGCAATCCGGTGCGGCATCGTCCGAACCTCCGGGAAAATGGCCGAAATTTCGGAACTCTTCACACGGTCCGGCGGTTGATTGGGAAACCCCACCCCGAACCAATGGAGACCATCATGGGCGAACTCGTCGACAAGATCAAAGGCAACGTCAACGAAGCGATCGGCAAGGCCAAGCAGCAGAGCAACGATCCCGACACGCGTGCAGAAGGCGCGGCGCAGGAGGGCAAGGGCAAGGCCCAGCAGCTCGGCGGCAAGATCAAGGGGGCGCTGGGCGACGACATCTGATCGTCCGAAGTCTTCAATAACCCGAATTGGGGCCGTTTTCTGCGGGAAACGGCCCTTTTTCGTGGTCGAATCGAATCGACTTTCGCCGCGATTCGAGTCATTTATTGTTCCGGGCCGGGACGAGTCTCAGCTTTGTCAGCCAGCCGGGGGGCTTGACGCCGATGAATGCCATTATGGAACAGCCAATTCTGCCCTTTGCCGGGGGTGACTGGCGCATTGAACCACGCGGTAGTGTGGGGTGTGCGCTTGCCGACGCGCGTCGCCGTTGCGCAATGACGATCGAACAGGTCGCGGCAAAGACCCGCGTGCCGATCCGCTACCTCGCTGCGATCGAGGCGGAGCGGTTCGATGAGATTCCCGGGGTCATCTACCTCAAGGGGTTCGTTAAGGCCTTCGCCCGCGCAGTCGGGCTGTGTGAGCGCTGGGCGCTCGACGCGGTCAACGCGGCGCTGGTGGACCGGCGGCGGCCGGTCAGCGTCTAATTCCTATCCCCGGATCGCCGCAATCGTCGTTGCGGGGGTGATGATCTCGACATCGGTTTTAAGGTGCAGCAGGCGCACGCCGCGTTCGGCCAGTGCGCGGTCGAGGGCGGGAGCGAACTCCTCGGTGCGCTCGACCGTCTCCGACCAGCAGCCATAGGCACGTGCGAGCGCGGCGAAGTCCGGATTGCGCAACGTCGTGCCCGACAGACGCGCGGGAAACTCACGCTCCTGATGCATCCGGATCGTGCCGTATGCGCCATTGTCGATCACCAGCACCAGCAGGTCCGCGCCATGCTGGACCGCGGTCGCCAGTTCCTGCCCGTTCATCAGGAAATCGCCGTCTCCCGCGAGTGCAACCGCCAGCTTGTCCTTGCGGCGTAGCGCAGCTGCGACGGCGGCTGGAGTGCCATATCCCATTGCGCCTGCCGTTGGGGCCAATTGCGACGGCTGTGCGCCGTAACGCCAATAGCGATGCCACCAGCCGGAGAAATTGCCCGCGCCGTTGCAGATGATGGCATGGTCCGCGTCGATCCGCTCGCGCATCGCGGCAACACACTGGGCGAGGTCGAGCGCCACACCGTCGCGCGGTTTGGGTGTGGACCAGTCCTGCCACTCGGCATGGGCCTCTGCACAGGCGGGGCGGGGGGTATCCGGCGCATCGGCGGCGGCAAGCATCGCGGCGAATTCAAACACCGGGGCAGCGATGCCGAGGTCGGCGCGATAGACACGGTTGAGTTCGCCCGCGTCCGGGTGGACGTGGATCAGGGTCTGGCCGGGATGGTCGGGCGTGACCAGTGTATAGCCGTCGGTGGTCGCCTCACCCAGCCGCGCTCCGACGACGAGCAGCAGGTCGGCGGCCTTGATCCGCGCGACGAGCTTGGGGTTCGGACCATAGCCAAGGTTGCCGGCCCATGCGGGCGAACTGTTCGGGATCGCATCCTGCCGCCGGAACGCGCCCGCCACCGGGATGCCCCAGCTGCGCGCGAAGGCGTCGAACGCCGCACCCGCCGCCACGTCCCATCCCGCGCCGCCGACAATCGCCACCGGGCGTTCGGCGGTACGGAGCAGGTCGAGGACGTCGGTAAAGTCCTCCGGGTCCAGCCCGGCGCTGTGCCGGGTCAGGCGCGGGCGGTCGAGCGTCTCGACCACATCGAGCAGCATGTCTTCGGGCAGCGCGACCACGACCGGACCGGGCCGTCCGCTGATCGCGACGTTCCACGCGCGCGCGACATATTCGGGGATGCGTGCGGCATCCTCGATCCGCGTCGCCCATTTGGCGAGCGGGCCGAAAAAGGCCGGGAAATCGACTTCCTGAAATCCTTCGCGGTCGCGCATCCCTCGGTCGACATCGCCGATGAACAGGATCATCGGGATCGAATCCTGCATCGCGACATGCACGCCGATGCTGGCATTGGTCGCGCCGGGGCCGCGCGTCACGAAGCAGATGCCGGGCTTGCCCGTCATCGCCCCATCGGCGCACGCCATGAATGCCGCGCCGCCCTCTTGCCGACACGTCACCAGATCGACCTGCGGCACGTCATGCAGCGCGTCGAGCACCGCGAGGAAGCTCTCGCCCGGCACGTGAAAGATGCGGTCGCAGCCCTGGGCCACGAGATTGTCGACCAGAATGCGGCCGCCGTTGCGCGTGTCGGTCATGAATAGCGTCCTTTCAACATCGCCCATGTCGCACGCAGGCCCATCGCGTCACCCCCCTTGGGTCGCCCCGGCTTGGCAGCGGGCCGCCAGGCGAACAGGTCGAGATGCGCCCAGGCAATGTCCTTCGGCACGAAGCGGCGCAGGAACAGCGCGGCGGTGATCGGGCCGGCGAAGGGGCCGTCGGGGGCGTTGACCATGTCGGCGATGTCCGACTTCAGCATCTCGTCATAGCCGTCCCACAGCGGCAGCCGCCACAGCGGGTCCTTCACCCCGTCGCCCGCATCCAGCATCGCGCCGGCCAGCGCGTCGTCATTGGCAAACAGGGCAGGGAGGTCGGGGCCGAGCGCCACCCGGGCCGCGCCGGTCAGCGTGGCGAAGTCGAGGATCAGGCCGGGCTTGCCCTCGACCGCCTTGGTTAGCGCATCGCCCAGAATCAGGCGCCCCTCGGCATCGGTATTGGTATTCTCGACCGTCAGTCCCTTGCGGGTGCTCAGAACATCGCCGGGGCGAAAGGCATTGCCCGCTACCGAATTCTCGACCGCCGCGACGAGCAGATGCAGCCGCACCGGCAGGCGTTGCGCCATGACAAGGCCCGCCAGCGCGATGGCGTGTGCCGCGCCGCCCATGTCCTTCTTCATCAGCCGCATTCCCGCGCTCGGCTTGATGTCGAGCCCGCCGGTGTCGAAACACACGCCCTTGCCGACGAGCGCCAGCCGGGGATGGTCGGGATTGCCCCATTCCAATTCGATCAGCCGCGGCTCCCGCCCACGCGCCGCTGCCATGCCGACGGTGTGGATCATCGGATAGCCCTGCTCGAGCGCATCGCCGCGCGTCACGGTCAGCGTCGCGCCATGGCTCTTCGCCAGCGCATCGACCTCAGCTTCCAGATCGGCCGGCCCCATGTCGGAGGCGGGGGTGTTGACCAGATCGCGGACCTTGAAGGTCGCGGCGGCGAGGCGCAGCGTTTCCTCGATCCGCCCCGGCTCGCCGGTCAGCAGGATGCGCGGGCCCTGTGCCGCCTCGTCCTTGCGGTAGCGGTCGAAGCGATATTGCGCGAGCACCCATCCTAGCATCGCCACGCCCGGCTCGCCGTTCGCAAGCCGATAGGTGCCTTCGGGCAGTTGCTCGCCGAGCGAAGCGATGCGGAACGGCGAGGTCTCCGCCTCGTCGCACACCAGCAGCATCGCCCAATCCTCCGGCCCCTCGCCGGGCAGCACGGCGCGGTTGCCCGCCTTGCCGGTCAGTTTGTGCGCGGCGATTGCCGTGCGGGTGCGCGGTGGCTGGGCCTTGAGCCAGTCCTGCCACTGGTCGGGGTGGACGACATGGATGGTGCGCGCGGACTGGCCGCGATCGGGCTGAAGCAGCATGGAAAGGTCGGTCATCACCGCTGATCTAGGACGGTGATCGGGGGACGGCAACTAGCGGGCTAGCCGCGTGGTCGGCGCAGTACAGCGCTCCATCGCCCGATCGATCATCGCGACCAAGCGGTTGCGGCTCTCCGCGAGGCGGGCAGGGTCCAGCCCGCGCTCCTGCGTCTCGAAATTCACATAGGGCAGGCCGCGCAGTAGCGCATAGTTGGACAGCGACCCGTCGCTGATGCTCACCCGCTCAAACACGACATTGAAATCGGCGAGCGCCAGCGCCTTGCCGCACCAGGCCGAATAGGGCGAGCGGCCCGAGCGATAGGCGACATAGGCGAGGCTGTCGTCGTCATCGAACGGCCACGCCCGGCTTTGCGATGGCGATGGCTGCATGACGTCGTCGCAGAAGCGGATCGAAACCTCGCCGCGCCCCGGCGGGTCGGACCGGTTGCAGCGCGAATTGCGGGTATCGAAACCGGGCGAATTGGTGTGCAGCGCAATGATCGGCAGCGCCCCGCGCTGTACATCGGCGAGGATGGTGTTGGCATAGAGCGGAGTGCCGTCGCGGAAGTTGCGGTTGGGATCGATCGGCCCGCCGCGATCGACGGCGGCGTTGCGGCGGCGGCCATCCTCGGCAATGCCCGAATCGACCACGATCATCACCCCGCCATAGGCACGCACACCCGCCAGCCCTGCCTCGAACCCGGCATTCTCATTGTCATGCGGCACGAACCACAGCGGGCCGCGTGGATTTTTGATATTGGCGATGCGGAATAGCCGCCATGCCCCGCGTTCTTCGCGAAATTCGATTCTTGTCACCGACAGGCCGCGCCAGATGGCCGGATCGCGATGGCGGGCGAAGTCGTCGTCCTCGATCGTCAGTGGATCGACCGGCTCGCCGCGAACGCCGGGTTCCGGCGCGATCCCGGCGAGCGCGAGCCAGGCCGGAAGAGCGAGGAGCAGGCGCAGCATTCAGGCCAGCGGCACGCCGTACAGGTCGTGCTCGTCCGCATCCTCGATCTCGACCTGGACGATGTCGCCCTGCTTGAGATGACCCGCGTCGCGCAGGAACACCGTGCCGTCGATCTCTGGCGCGTCGGCCTGTGACCGCGCGTTGGCGCCATCGCCATCGACCTCGTCGATGATCACTTCGAGCGTGCGGCCGACCTTCGCCTGCAACTTGGCGGCGCTGATCGCGGCGGTCTTGGCCATGATCCGGGCGTAGCGCTCTTCCTTGACCGCCTCGGGCACCGCTCCGGGCAGGTCGTTGGCAGCGGCACCTTCTACGGGCTCGAAACGGAATGCGCCGACGCGGTCGAGCTGCGCCTCGTCGAGCCAGTCGAGCAAATACTGGAAGTCCGCCTCGGTCTCGCCCGGGAAGCCGACGACGAAGGTCGAGCGGATGGTGATGTCGGGAGCGATCTCACGCCATTTATGGATGCGCTCCAGCACCTTCGCCTCATTCGCCGGACGGCGCATCGTGCGCAGCACGCTGGGCGCGGCGTGCTGGAACGGGATGTCGAGATAGGGGAGGATCAGCCCCTCGGCCATCAGCGGGATAACCTGATCGACATGGGGGTAAGGGTAGACATAGTGCAGCCGCACCCATGGCGCGATCTTGCCGAGTTCACGGGCAAGGTCGGTCATGTGGGGGACAACCTCTGCCCCTTTCCACATCCGCGGTTCCTTGCGGATGTCGACGCCATAGGCCGAGGTGTCCTGGCTGATCACCAGCAATTCCTGCGTCCCCGCCTCGACCAGCTTCTCCGCCTCGCGCAGGATCGCGTCGGGGCGGCGGCTGACCAGATCACCGCGCAGTGCGGGGATGATGCAGAAGGAACAGCGGTGGTTGCAGCCCTCGCTGATCTTCAGATAGCTGTAATGGCGGGGGGTGAGCTTGAGCCCGCCTTCGGGAACAAGGTTGAGAAAGGCGTTGGGCGGCATCGGTGCGGCGTCGTGGACGGCGCTGACCACTTCTTCATATTGATGCGCACCTGTGACTGCCAACACATTGGGAAAGCGGGCGCGGATCACCTCGGCTTCCTTGCCCATGCACCCGGTGACGATGACGCGGCCATTCTCCGCAATCGCCTCGCCGATCGCTTCGAGGCTCTCTTCCTTCGCGCTGTCGAGAAAGCCGCAGGTGTTGACCAGCACCACATCGGCGCCGGCATAGTCGGCCGACATGGCATAGCCGTCGGAACGGAGCTTGGTCAGGATACGCTCGGAGTCGACCAGATTCTTGGGACAGCCGAGCGACACCATGCCCACCTTGGGGGCTTCGGGGAGTCGCGTTGCCATGATTGGCCCGCGACATAGGCAATTCTGCGAAAAAAGATAGTGGCAGGACGATCCGCGCGCCGCTCCGCCGGAACTTGTCAGTTGCAGGCTATAGAACGGGCGGCCAGACTGCCACCCTGTTGTAAATGCGTGTGTATGTTCATCCCGGGGCAACGCCCTCGCGCAATTGGACGCAAGCCATGGTCCTGATCGGGCAGCACAGAAACTTGGCCGGAACGCTTGTCGTGGCCTGCACATTGCTCGCACAACCTGCAGCGGCGCAGGGTTCGGGCCGGGTTCCCGTGCCACCCGAAGGTGTCGCTGCGTTCGAGAAGCGCGAGTTCGGCAAGGCAGCGGGGATCATCATTCCGGCATTCGAAGCGTGCCGGACCACCCAGCCGCAGGGTGCGGCATGTGCGGACCTTGCCAACGCCGTTGCGTTGCTGGTCGCCGTTGCGGGCAATGACAAAACCGAAGCGACCATCCTGGCGGCACAAGACTATATCGACACCCGTGTCGGGCGGGAGAGCGCGGATGCGCTCGGGATGCTCAACATGCTGTCGAGCTATTATGACCGGGTACTGGACATGAACAAGTTTGGCCCGGTCGCCGAACGCCGGTACACCCTTGCCCGCAAGCTCCACGGACCCATGGGTCGACCCACGGTCATGGCGGCGATATCGCTCTGCATCGTCCAGTGGAATCTTGGCAAGGGGCAGGCAGCGGTCGATCTGATGACGCCGCTCCATGGCAAGCTGCCCGATAAGACGCCCGACGACCTTGAGCTTTCCGCCCGCGTCCATGACTGCACCGGCACAGCCTATTATGCGATGGACAAGAACCGTGAGGCGGAGGCGGAGTTTCGCAAGGCGTTGACGCTGTTCGAGCGCACGGGGGGCGAGAATAGCAGCAAGACGATCGACGTAATGGCGAGCCTTGCCAACACCCTGCGCAGGCTGGGCCGCGATGGTCAGGCACTTGCGCTCGCGAAGCGGGTGGAGAGCCTTGCCAGACCCGGATCGGACGTGATGACCCGGATCGATTGGGCACGCGCTGGGGCGAGCGATCCACTTGAGGCGGCGCGGATCGAATTTGTCCAGGCCGAGGCGCGCTACGGTGCAACGTCTCCGGTCACCGACATGGCGGGCGCAAGCTACGGGATCGCGCTGATCGAGGCGGGGCGGTTTGCCGAGGCCGAGCCCTATGTCGCGCGGCTGGAGGCGGCCGCAAGCAACGCGGCTACGCCGGCTTCGGTGCGGATCAAGTTGCTGATCGGTCGGATCGCGATGATCACCACGCAGGACAAGGGGCGGTTCGACCGCGCGTTGCCGGTGATTGAGCAATTGGTGGCAGTCGCCAAGCGCAGCGACGCCGGTAGCGACAAGCTGCTGATCGATTTCCAGATGTATGCCGGCGCGCTATTGAACGCGCAGGCGGAACCGGCGCGGGCCTATCCCTATCTGTCCGATGCAGGTCGACGGCTGCTGGCGCGGATTGCCAGCTATCGTGATTTTGATGCCGCCGCGCAACGCGAAACGCGGGAATATTCGCCGGTTTTCCGGTTCAAGGTGGCGACTGCTTGGCGGCTGGCACAGCGACAATGAGCCATCTGGTCTTTGCGGTATCGCGGCCCTAAACAGACGGGAGGGAAGGCTCGCGCTTGGACGGGCTGGTGGCGGGGTGCAGAAACCGAACATCATTCTGACGATCCTTCGTCAACCGGCGGCGCGGATCGTGGCGATTTCGGGCGCGCTGTTCATCGCCATCGCCTGGATCACGGTGATCTGGCAGATCGTCGAGGATCGAACGGTCGCGGTGGAAACGGCGGTGCGCGAGAACCGGGGGCGGGTGGTCGCGTTCGAACAATATGTGCGCCGCACGCTGGAGGCGGCGGACCTTGCCACTGTCTATCTCGACGAACGTTATGGCGATCAGATGCGGGCGGACGGCGACACGGCCACGCGTCGAATCGTCCTGCCTTATTATCTCGATCCGGTGATCGTCGGTGCGGAGATCGCGGACGCGGCGGGTAATATTCGCTTTAGCACGGCTACTGGCCAAGCCCCGTCGGTCCGCGACCGCCGGGTGTTTCGCGAACTGCGCGACACGCCGGGGGTCGGGCGCGCCATTTCCAATCCCACGCTGCAAGCCGGGACCGGCGAGACGGTCTTGCTGGTCGCCCGTTCGCTGCGCGATGCGCAGGGGCGGTTCAGCGGAGTCGTGGCGGTCGAGATTCCGGCGCGCCGCTTCGTCGAATTCAATGCCGGGCTCGACTATCGCTCAGCGGACCTGATCTCGATCATATCCCTGCGCGGCATGACGCTGGCGCGGCGTGAAGGCGGCACTGTCAGTTGGGGGCAGGATCTTAAGGGCACGCTGGTGATGGAGCGCCAGATGGCGGATCCCAATGGCGAATATTGGGGTCCAAGCGTGCTTGACGGCAAGCGCCGACTGTTCAGCCATCAGCGACTTGCCAGTTACCCGATCTTCGTCACCTCGGGGGTGGGGGAGGCTGACATCCTCGGCCCGGCGACACGCCGTGCGGGGTGGTTTCTGAGCCTGGCGACGGCGCTGACGCTGGTGGTTGGCGCGTTGCTCGCGCTCTACTTCCGGCACATCGTCAACCAGGAACAGGCACAAAGCAGGTTCAACCAGATGCGTGACGAATTCGCGCATTCGGCACGCGTTTCGTCGCTTAGCGAGATGGCTGCAGGACTCGCGCATGAGCTCAATCAGCCACTGACCGCCGCGTCAAATTACCTGGCGGTCGGCGAACTCATGATCCGGGGCGATGGGACGCGTGAAGCGGTCGGGGCGCAGCTCCACCAGGTTCGTGGCCAGATCGCGCGCGCGGGCGACATCATTCGTCGTATTCGCGATTACCTGTCCAAAGGCAGCGCGGAGCTGCGGATCGAGACACTCGATGCGACCATCTACGACGCGATCGAACTGGCACGTGGCGGCAATACTTCACTGCGTG
The DNA here is from genome assembly GCA_964638925.1 of uncultured Stakelama sp. Taxonomy (GTDB): domain Bacteria; phylum Pseudomonadota; class Alphaproteobacteria; order Sphingomonadales; family Sphingomonadaceae; genus Sphingomonas. Next base: position 17,497 of record CAZWZP010000004.1, read on the forward strand.
CGCGCATCATCTATGGCGGCGGCCATGCCCAGACACGGGTGCTGATCGACCGAATCCAGATCCAGCAGGTGCTGGTCAATCTGATCCGGAATGCCGAGGAAGCGATGACGGCTTTGCCGCAGGAGCGGCAGGTGATTCGCATCATGTGCGAACCGCGATCAGAGGACATGTTCGAAATCCGCGTCGATGATAATGGCCCCGGCTTTCCAGACAGCGTGCTGGAGCAGTTCAACCTGCCCTTCATCTCGACCAAGGCCGAGCATGGGCTGGGCATCGGCCTGTCAATCTGTCGCCGGATCATCGAGGTGCATGGCGGTGAGCTGAAGGCGTGGAACCGCGCGAACGGCGCAACCGTCAGTTTCACGGTCAAGCGTGCGCGCGCGCTTCCCAGCCTGGGCTGACGGCAGGGCGCGGCGTTGAGCTATCGGGCATTCCCGTTTCCGGGTATGATTTCGACGATGATGTCACCCTCGCACAGGGCATTGGCCTGCGGTTCGAAGAAGCCGTGCGGCACCCCATCGCGATAGATGCGGACCCCAAGTCCGGTCGAAATCGTCGACAGCGGCTTGCCGATCTCGGCAGCCGTTACGCAGCGCTCCGACAAATGCACCCGACCATCGACCGAGGCGAGGTCGAGCATATAATCGGCGACATGCGTCCCCTGAACCGATCCGGCGAGCAACAGACCGGCGAAGCTGACCGGGTTGATGACGGTGTTCGCACCCGCCGCGCGCGCTGGAAACTCGTTGTCGTCGGCCTTGATGATGATCGAAATCGGCACCTTGGGGGCCAGGTGGCGGGCGGTTAGGGTGACGAGGATCGAGGTGTCGTCGCGCCCGGTGGCGACGATCAGCGTCCGGGCACGGTCGATGCGAACGTCCTGCAACGTCATGTCGCGGGTCGCGTCGCCGACCAACACGTTGCACCCCGCCTCTTCGGCGCGGGCGAGTGCGTGCTCGCTCCCGTCGATCACGACGATACAGGCGGGATCGGTGCCGCGCGCGAGCAGCTCGTTGACCGCGTCCGAGCCGGTCTTGCCGAACCCGGCGACGACGATGTGGTCGGTGAGCATCTTTTGAATCTGGGCCATGCGCCACCTGTCCCATGTGCGTTTGAGGATGAATTGATAGGTCGTGCCGATGAAGATCAGGATCACGAAAATGCGGATCGGCGTCACCACCAGCGCGTCGAACATCCGCGCGCCGGTCGATATCGGCACGATGTCGCCATAGCCGGTCGTGGTGATCGAGATCATCGTGAAATAGATGATGTCGAGGAAGCTGATGTGACCGTCGAGGCCGTCACGCAATCCCTCGCGGTCGAACCAGTGGAAGGCGACGGCAAAGGCGTACAGGCCGAGCACGGCGGCGATGCGCCAGGCGATCGACACCCAGGGCGAAATGCTCGATTTGCGGCGGAGCGCCGCATGGGTGGGGATGCGATGGCGGTTCAATTGCTGGGCAATCTCGGGATCGGGTCGACCGGTGTGCGGCCCTGACGCAGTTCGAAATGCAACTGGGCGCGGTTCGTTCCGCTGTCGCCGGACAGCGCGATCATCTGGCCGCGCTTCACGCTCTGCCCGCGCTGAACGAGCAGCTGTCCGGCATGGCCATAGACGCTGGTCCAGCCGCTACCATGCTGAAGGATCACAAGGCCGCCAAGCGCGGGGATCTCGCTCCCGACATAGGCGACGGTGCCGTCCGCAGCAGCGAGGATGGGCGTGTCGAGCGGGACCGCGATCTTGATGCCGTTACTGCGCTCGCCGCTCGCGATCGGGCCGAAGCGGCGGATAATGGTGCCGCGCGCAGGCCAGGCGAAGCCGCCACGCAACGTCGTCGGGGCCGCGACCGCCGCGTCGGGTGGCAGGATCCGTGCCGAAGAGGCGGTGGGGGGCGTCGGTCGGGCGCGCTCCGCAATGGCGGGCTGACCGCCGGTGACGATGTCGTCAATGTCGAGCCGGAAGGCGGCGGCGCGCTCTTCGATCGTCATCGTGCGCGGGTCGCCGGGGATCAGCAGCCGCATACCTGTGCGCAGGATATAGGGTTCGGTCAGGTCGTTCTCGGTCACCACCCTGCCCCAGTCGACACCATAAGCGCGGGCGATGGCGATGCCGGTCTCGCCCGCGCGGACGAGGTGATAGCGGCCGCCGGGGATCGACAGTCGTTGGCCGACGCGGATCGTGTAGGGCGGGGGGATATTGTTGGCGCGCGCAATCGCCTCCGACCCGGCACCGGTCTTGTCCGCGATCTTGCGTAGCGTGTCGCCAGGGGCGACGACATATTCCGTGGCGGGAATCGTACGCGCATCGGCGGTCACCCGGCGCGCCTCCCATGACGATATGGGGGCGGGAAGCGCTGGGACATCTTCGCGACGCGGCGCAGCGGTCGGATCGACCTGACGCGGGGCAGCGGCCGAGCGCGCGGCAGGGGCCGCCCCCTGCGGAATGCAGCCACCGACCAGCGGCGCCAACGTCAGCGCCGCGATCAATCCGCCCCTGTTCACAATCCCCCGCATCACCCGCCCGGTTTAACCAATTGCCCACTCAAGCATAACAAGCGATTCACGATGCGTCAGGTCCAGATGCAGCGGCGCGTTAATTGGCAGGTTCCAGTCGTGTCGCCCCGCGCAGATAGGGCTGGAGCACGTCGGGCACCGCCACCGCGCCGTCCTCTTGCTGATAATTCTCCAGCACCGCAACCAGCGTGCGCCCGACCGCAAGGCCCGATCCGTTGAGCGTGTGGACAAAGGCGGGCTTGCCGTCCGCACCGCGATAGCGCGCGTTCATCCGCCGCGCCTGGAAGTCGCCACAGGTCGAGCAGGAGGAAATCTCGCGATAGCGGCCCTGTCCGGGCAGCCACACCTCAAGGTCATAGGTCCGCGTCGCGCTAAACCCCATATCGCCCGCGCACAGCAGCATACGGCGAAAGGGCAGGCCAAGCCGGGTCAGGATATCCTCGGCGCAGGCGGTCATCCGCTCATGCTCTGCCTCCGACTGATCGGGGGTGGTGATCGACACCATCTCGACCTTCTCGAACTGGTGCTGGCGGATGAAGCCGCGCGTGTCGCGGCCCGCTGCACCGGCCTCGGACCGGAAACAGGGGGTGAGGGCAGTAAGGCGCAGCGGCAGCTCCTCGCCGCTCAGAATCTGCTCGCGCACACTGTTGGTCAGGCTGACCTCAGATGTCGGGATCAACCAGCGGCCATCGGTTGTGCGGAACGAATCCTCCGCGAACTTCGGCAACTGGCCGGTCCCGAACATGATCTCGTCGCGCACCAGCACCGGCGGGACGCACTCGTCATAGCCATGGTCGCCGGTCAGCGTGTCGAGCATGAACTGGCCGAGCGCGCGGTGCAGCTTTGCTGCCGGACCGCGCAGCAGGGTGAAGCGCGATCCGCCGAGCATTGCGCCGGTGTCGAAATCCAGGCCCAGCGCGGGACCGAACTCATGATGTTCGCCGGGCGTGAAGGCGAAGGTCGGTTGCGTGCCGATCGTGTGGACGAGCTTGTTATCTTCTTCGCTCGTGCCGTCGGGAACATCGGCGGCCGGAAGGTTGGGGATTGCGGCGAGCGCGGTCCGCAGTGCTTCGTCGGCCGCAGTCTGTGCTAAGTTGAGGCGCTCCATTTCCGCCTTCAGTCCGGCAACTTCAGCCATCAGAGCCTCAGCTAAGGCTTCGTCCTTGGATGCCTTGGCCTGGCCGACTTGTTTCGACAGCTCGTTGCGACGGGCTTGCTTCTCTTGAAGAGCAAACGTCTGCCAGCGACGTAGCTCGTCGGTTCCCAAGAGCTCGGCGGTGTTTGGATCAAACCCCCGACGCTTCAGGGCGGCGTCGAACGCCTCGGGGTTCTCACGGATCGCGCGAATGTCATGCATGGGCGCAGGCTATGGCGAGCCGCACGGGGCTAGGCAACCCGGCGCGCGCGGCGTGCGTTCATGTGGCACAACATAACCAGGAGAAACACCGATGCAGGTTCCCCATAACGCAATGGTCGTGGTCGCCGATGGCCGCAAGATGCTGTTCCTGAGGAACGAGGGCGATGCGGTGCATCTCAATTTGCAGGTCGAGCGCAAGCGGGTGCAGGATAATCCCGACAATAGCGACCAGCGAACCGACGCGCCGGGCCGCAGCTTCTCAAGCGTCGGGCCGGGCCGAAGCGCCTATGAAGAGACCGATTTCCACCAGTTGGAGGAAGACCGGTTCGCGGCGGAAACGGCGGAACTGCTTAAGAAGCGCGCGCTGAACAACGACTTCGAGTCGCTGATCGTCATCGCGCCGCCGCGCACGTTGGGCGAGCTGCGCAAACATTATCACAAGGAAGTAAGCGAGCGGCTGACCGGTGAGATCGACAAGACGCTGACCGGCCATCCGATTCCGTACATCGAACAGGCGCTGATGAACGCGGAATAACCCGGCGCTGGTCGCCGCGGCGCTTATTCAGCCGCCGCGGCGTCCTTTGCCTTGCGGTTCTGGAACCGCTTGCGCACCACCAGCGCCGCTGCGGCAGCGCCGAACAGCAGCACCATCGGAGGCGCGGGAACCGGATCCGGGCCACCCGACGAGCTGCTGGTGCCGCTCGACGTACCCGACGAGGTCGAGCTGCTGGTTGAGGTGCTCCACCCGCTCGACGTGCTCCACCCGCTTGAGGTGGAGGAGGACACATCGCCCGACGACGACGCCGAGGTCGACGAAGCCGATGAGTTGGACGACGAGGTTGACACGTCACCCGACGAGCTGGCCGAGGTCGAGGTCGACGACGACACGTCACCCGATGAGGAAGCCGAGGTCGAGGACGATACGTCACCCGACGACGAGGCCGAGGTCGAGACGTTGCCGCTCGACGAGGACGACACGTCGCCCGAAGAACCGCCAGAGGCCGAGCTGGTCGATGAGGACGATCCGCCCGACGAGGTCGAGGAGGACGAGCCACCGGTGGACGATGACACGTCGCCAGAGGACGTGGAGCTGACCGCGCCGCTCGACGTGGACGAGCCGCCGGTCGAGGAGGTCGAGCTCACGCTGCCGCTGGACGATCCGCCGGTGGAGGTCGAGGAACCGCCCGTCGAGGTCGATCCGCCCGAGGTCGAGGTCGAACCGCCGCTGGTGCTGCTGGTCGAGGAAATCACGATGCCGCCGCTGCCCGATGCGCCGCTGCCGCCGCTCGAGCCGCCGAAGAAACCGCCGGCGAAGAAACCGCCGACAAAGCCGCCGCTGCTGCCACCGGTCACCGCTGCTGCGGCTCCGCCACCGCCACCGCCGCCACCACCGACGACCGGCATCTCGCCGCTCGATCCATAGGTAGGCGGGGGCAGGGGAATCGCGGTGCCCTGAGTCGTCACGGTCAGCACTTGCGGTTGGCACTGCGCGGTCGTGGTGACCGTGCGGCGCACGACGCGCTTGCGCAGCGGACGCTTGACGACGCGGCGCTGGACCACGCCCTGCTTTACCGACTGGCGCTGCTGCTGATAGCCGCGCTCGGCACGGGTTTCGGCGACATGCACCGCGCCACCGCCAACGACGGCACCGCCGCAAGCGCAGGCGCACAGTTTAGCCAAGGCCATCCGAACCGACATTCTGCTTCTCTCTCGTCCCCGGTCGCGGAGGGGTGCGCTACGCACCCGATCAGCGGGTCATTGCCCGAGAAGTGCAGAAGAAAGTATTAAGTGCAATGTCGTTAACCACGCTTTCCACAGCTTGGGGATGATTATTTGCGACTGCACCGCATCATCTTTGGTTAATGTGCCTTAAGGGGACGGAACTGGCCGGGATCGTGCGCGAAAGCTTAACCAATTTACGGCATTCGTTTGCGAAATATGCGTGCCGGTTCAGCGCCGTGTAATTTCACGCGTGGCAAGAACGGCTTGGCGCACGAATCTATGGATTCGGCAGCTTGTGGTACGGAATTTGCGCGGATATAGGGCGCGCGGGGATAAGGGATCGAGATCGGCCCAGCCATTCGATCCCGTTGTGGAGTGTGGGATGGCGACCGTTTTCGATCACCGCGACGATCCAGCGAAACCCGTCGCCGCGAACGATTTGCCTGACGGCTATCGTCCGACCGCCGACGAGCCGTTCATGAACGCGCGCCAGCAGCAATATTTTCGGGAGAAGCTGCTCGCCTGGAAGGACGCGATCCACCGCGAGGCGGCGGGAACGCTCAACCAGCTTCAGATTGACTCGCTGCGTGAGGCGGATCTGACCGATCGCGCCTCGAGCGAGACCGACTGGTCGATCGAACTGCGCACCCGCGACCGCCAGCGCAAGCTGATCTCCAAGATCGACGCCGCGCTGCGCCGGATCGAAGAAGGCGAATATGGCTATTGCGAGGTGAGCGGCGAGCCGATCAGCCTCGCCCGACTGGAAGCGCGCCCGATCGCGACGATGACCGTCGATGCGCAGGAGCGCCACGAGCGCAACGAAAAAGTCTCCCGCGAAGAGTGAGGCGATATTTTCGGTGGCCGGTTAACGGTTTCGATAGCCATTGCTGGTCTATACTCCGCGCGTAACGAGTAGGCACGAGCGGCAGATGGACCAGTTCTCTTCCGATCCTTTAAGCGGACGCTTCAGCGACGATCCGGCCAGTCAGCGCAATGCGGTGCGCGACAGCTTGTTTCTGGCTGCCACGTTGCGTATCGACAAGGTCGAGATCCCGGTTCGGGTCCGCAACCTTTCGGCCGGCGGGCTGATGGCCGAATATAGCGACCGTGTCGAATCGGGTCTGCCGGTCGAGATCAATGTGCGCGGGGTCGGCTGGACACGTGGGCGCATCGCATGGAGTGCGGAGGGTCGCATCGGCATCGCCTTCGATCATCCGATTGATCCGATGCTGGCGCGCAAGCCAGTTGGCCATGGCGGAAGCACGCCGCACTTCGCGAAACCGCAACTGTTCCGGGGCTGAATCAAGGCGCGGATGGGCCGCCCCGCCATGGCGGGGCAACCCGATGAACCGCGTCAACTAAACGCGATTTCTTCCTTTAGCTTGAGCTTGCGACGCTTCAGGTCGGCGATGATCATCTGATCGGGAGCTGGCCGTTGCGACTCGGCGACGATCTTGCGATCGAGAGTCGCGTGCTTGGCCGCAAGTGCCGAGAGATGCGCGTTCTGCATGGAAGCAATCCTCCTGCTCTGGTTGGTGGATTGGCGAGTAAATCATGATTCGTGGCGCTTGTCGCCCCTTGCGAATCGCCCCATCGACAGGGCAACGCCAATCTGCGACGGATCGAGTCCGGGGGTAGCGGTGGCGTATGGACGAAAGCGAGATTTTACGGCGGCTTGAGCTGCTTCGCGTCGAACATCGCGACCTCGATGTCGCGATCGAGGCGTTGCGCATGACGCCGATGCCGGACCAGCTTCAGGTCGCGCGACTCAAGAAGCGCAAGCTGCTCCTGCGCGACGAGATCGCGATGCTGGAGGACCAGCTGATTCCGGATATCATCGCCTGATCCCGCGCCGCTTTGGGACAGTGGGAGCGTGCAAAATTCTGTTTCGTTAACGAACTCTTTCTGTCAGCGTTCACGACCATGGCTGGGGAAGTGGAAACCTTGCGCGTTCAGCGCGCGCTGATCGACTCGCTCTATACCGAGTCGATGCTGCTCGCCGACGAGGCGCGCGCGTATTTCGACGTGGTCGGTCGTGAACAGCGCGACATGCTTGGCGCGATGGATCGCGTGGTGTTCTCATGCGAGTCGCTCAAGGTCACCACGCGTCTGATGCACAGCATCGCCTGGCTGCTGACCCAGCGCGCGGTCGCGGCGGGGGAGATTGCTCCGGTCGAGGCGCGGCACCCGTCGCGTCGGCTGGGCGAAGCGCCGGTGACCGATGCCGAGGTGCTCGATGCGATGCCGGTCGGCGCGCAGCATCTGATCGCCGCCAGCATTGACCTCCACCGCCGGATCGCCCGGCTCGACGCGGCGCAGGACGATGACGCGGCGATCACGATCAGCCCGGCGCGCACGATGCTCGAACGGCTCACCCACGCCTTCTGACCCAGCGTTTCGATTAACCCTGTAACCCGGCGCACGTTCGGGCTATGTTCCATCGGATGCGGAACTGAAGGGAAGATGCGTGTCGGTCGAAATGGTGGTGGCGTTGCTGGTGACGCTGGGGGTCGGGGCGTTACTTGGCTGGTTTGCGGGGAGCCGCGCGACCGCCGCGTTGCGCGCCGAACGCGACCGGCGCGAGAGTGATTTCAAGGCGGCGATCGCCGATCTCGCTGCCGCCGAAGAGCGCGCGAAAGAGATCCCTGAATTGCGCGATCAGCTCGACGCGATCCGCGACCAGCGCGATACGGCGCGGATCGAGCTGGCGGAGCTGCGCGTCAAGGCCGAGGGGCTGGAAGAACGGTTGACCGGCCAGTTCCGCGAAGTGGCGGGGACGATGCTCGCGGAAACACAGGCCGCGTTCCTCAAACGTGCCGAGGACCGGTTCAAGGAGTCCGAGAGCGCTGCCGGGCAAAATTTGAAGGCACTGCTCCAGCCGGTGACCGAGCGTTTGCAGCGCTATGAGGAGGGCGTCGCCAAGGTCGAGGCCGAGCGCCGCGATGCGTTTGGCGAGCTCAAGGGCCAGATCGAACAGATGCGGATCGGGCAGGAGCGGGTGAGCCAGGAGGCGGCCAAGCTGGTCAACTCGCTGCGCAACGCGCCCAAGTCGCGCGGGCGCTGGGGCGAGCAGCAGTTGAAGAATGTGCTCGAAACCTGCGGCCTGTCCGAGCACACCGATTTCAACCTGGAGGTGAATGTCGCTGGTGAGGATGGCGGGCGGTTGCGCCCCGATGCCATCGTGCGGGTGCCGGGGGGCAAGTCGCTGGTGATCGACGCCAAGGTTTCGCTCAACGCCTATCAGGACGCATTCGGCGCGGTCGATGAGGCTGAGCGCAACATCGGCCTGGCCGCGCACGCCGCATCAATGAAGACTCATATCAACGCGCTGGGCAACAAGGCCTATTGGAACCAGTTCGACGATGCGCCGGATTATGTGATCATGTTCGTACCTGGCGAGCATTTTCTGTCCGCTGCGCTGGAACATGACTCGGGCCTGTGGGACTTCGCATTCGAGAAGCGCGTGCTGCTGGCGACCCCGACCAATTTGATCGCAATCGCACGGACGGTGGCGGCCGTGTGGCGGCAGGAGATGCTGGCCAAGGATGCGCGCGAGATCGGCGCGCTGGGCAAGGAACTCTATGACCGGCTGGCCAAGGCGCTGGGCGACCTGCGCACCGTCGGCAGCGGGCTCAACACGGCGGTCAAGAACTTCAACGCCTTTGCCAGCTCGCTCGAAAGCCGCGCGCTTGTGTCGGCGCGCAAGCTGAGAGACTACAATATCGAAACGGGTGCCCGCGAGATCGAGAGCGTGCCGCCGGTCGAACTGCTCGCCAGCCATGCAAGCGCGGCCCAGCCGGACGCCGAGGACACGCTCAAGGCCGCCGAGTAATCAGGCCAGCGGAAGCGCCAGCGACTGCGGGCAGATTGCGCGCGGGGCCGGGCGGTGCGACACGAGGATCAGGCCGGTGCCGGTGTGCGTCAGCCAGGCGTCGAGCCGCGCGACAAGCTCGCCCTCGGTCGTCGCGTCCAGCCCCTCGCTGGGCTCGTCGGCAATTAGCCATGGTCGGCTCGCCAGCAGCGCGCGCGCCAGCGACAGCCGCTTCTGCTCACCGCCTGAGAGGGTTCCGCCGCCCTCGCCAATCGGACAATCGAGGCTCCCCGGCATCGTGCGGACCCGGTCGGCGAGGCGGACAACCTCCAGCGCCTTCCACATTGCGGCTTCATCGACCCCCGGCCGCGCGAGACGCAGATTGTCGCCGATCGTGCCGGCGATCAGTTGGGCCGATTGCGGCGCGAGCGCGAACTGGCCTGCGATCATGGTCGCCTCGGCCTGCGCGACGGGCATTCCCCCGATCACGAGCGGCAGGGGCGCGGAACGCAGCCCGGCGAGTGTTTCGACCAGCGTCGTCTTGCCACTTCCGGAGTCACCCGTGATCGCCAGGCGCGCGCCCGGCGCAAGGTCAACTGGACCGATGCGAAGCGGTAACGCCGTTGCGCCCGGCTGCGGCGGCGCCTGCGGGATGATCGTCGCAAGGGTAGCCACGCGCCCCAGCCCCTCGGCCACCACTCCCTCACGCAGCGCGCTGCGCACGCGGATTGCCAGTGCTTCGCTGCCGGCAAAGGCAGCGAGCGCGGCGAGCGCGGCAAGTGCAGCCCCGTTCTGTGCAAGCAGCAGCATGAATATGGCGAGCAGCGCGCTCCACAGACTAGCCAGACCGCCGAGCACAGCCTCGCCGCGGGCAAGACTCCGCCGGGCGGCGTCGAGTGCGGCGAGATCGTCGGTCAGCGCCGATTCTGCCCGGTCCGCCAGGCCATAAGCAATGATCTCGGGCCGCGCCGCTGCCAGCTCGACATACTGGTCGCGCACCCTTCCACGCGCGGCTGCCGCGGCGCGTGCGGGACCGGCGCTTACCCGGCGAGCCAGCGCCGCGCCGACGATCAGCCCGATCCCGGCCAGCAATACGAACGCAGCCGCCGCGCGCCATCCCGACAATGCGATACAGCCAGTCGCGACCGCCCCGCCAATCAGCGCGCCGGGGAGTGCCGAGCGGCGGACAACCAGATCCTCAATCGCCTCGATATCGTCGATCAGGCGGGCGCTGGCTTCGCCGCTGGCAAGGTCGGGCACCTTACGCGGATCGGCGGCGGCGAGGGTGCCGAACAACCGCGTGCGCAGCCCTGCCATCGCCGTCAGCGCGGCGCTATGGCTCGTCAGCCTTTCGCCATAACGGGCGGCGGTGCGGGCAATCGCCAGCGCGCGGATCGCGGCGCTGGGCAACAGATAGTTGAACGCGGTGACCGCCGCCAATCCGCCTGCCCCGGCAATCGTCGCGCCGGTCAGGAACCAGCCTGAAATGCCGAGCAGCGCGACCGAAGCCGCCGCTGCGATCCCCGACAGCAGCAACGGCCAGCCAAGGCCGACACGACGTCCGATGCCCAATTGCGCGGCGACATGGTCTATCGCCCTCACAGCCGCACCTCTGCCTGTGCGTGCGCGGCGAGCGCCATGTCGTGCGTCGCGACCAGAATGGCATGGGTCTTGGCCAGTTCGCCGAGCAGCGCTGTGATCTGCGCAGCGCTGGCGGCATCGAGATCGGCGGTCGGCTCGTCGCACAGCAGGAACGGGCGGCGCGACAACAGCGCACGGGCGAGGCCAAGTCGGCGCAGTTCGCCCCCGGATAACCCCGCCGCGCGATGATCGAGCGGAAGGTCCAGCCCGCCGCGCGCCGCGAGCAGCGGGTCGAGCCCCACCCGTTTGCAGACTTCAAGGATTTCGGTGTCGCTCGCTTCGGGTCGCGCCAGCGCCAGATTGGCGCGCAATGTACCCGGCAGCACCAGCGGACGTTGCGCCGCCCAGGCGATATCGGCCGGGGCGATCGCGGTCACGCAACCCGCGCTTGCGGCGACCTGTCCCGCGCAGGCAGCGAGCAGGCTTGTCTTCCCGCTGCCCGTCGGGCCAGTCAGCGCGACCATGCCGGACGGCCCCAGACTGAACGACACCGGGCCAATCCGCGCGCCGGGCCATGTGATCGTCAGCGCGTGGACGTCCAGGCCAGCAAAGCGTGCCGCCGTTGCCGGAGTCGGGGAGGGTGGCGAGCAGAGCGGATCGACCACAGCCTGCGCGGCCTCGCCCAGCTGCTTTTCGTGATAGGCGGCGGCGAGGCGGCGCATCGGAAGGTAGAATTCGGGGGCCAGCGCAAGCGCGAACAGCGCCTCGCGAAAGGTCAGTGTTTCCGGAACAGGGAAGGGGAGGATGCCAAGCAGACTGAACCCGCAATAGACCGCAACCAGCGCGACCGATAGCGCTGCGAAAAATTCCAGCACCGCACTTGAGAGAAAGGCGATCCGCAGCACCGCGAGCGTACGGGTCGCGACCCCTTGGGTCGCCGCGCCGATCTGGCGGGTGATGCGCTCGCCGGCACCGAAATGGCGGATCATCGCCAGGCTGCGCAGCCGCTCGACGAACAGGTCGGACAGCTGCTCCAGCGCGCGCAGCTGTGCGTCGGCGGCACGGCGCGCCATTGTGCCGGCGAGGATCATGCCGAGGACGAACGGGATCAGCGTGCCGATCAAAATGGCGGCGGCGATCGGGCTGGCGACCGCGACGCAGCCCGCGACGAGCAACGGGCCGATGGCTGCCGCGTGGCGTACCGGCAGGAAGCGTGCGGCATGGGCCTCGATCCGATCGACATGGTCGATGGCGATGGCCGCACTCTCGCCGATCGGAATCGCGCGCGGAAGCGCCTCACCCAACAGGCGACGGTGTAGCCGGACGCGCAATGGCGCGACGCTCTTCTGCGCCTCACGGATCGCGAGCGACTGTGCGGCAAAGCCGGATAGCGCGCGGATCACGCCGCCGACCAGCATCGCGAACACGCCAGTGAGCGGCGTCAATCCCTCGATCAACGCGGAAACGGCCGCCGCCAGCCCCCAGGCGAAGGCCGCCGCGCCACCGATGTCGAGGAGCCAGAACGCTCCGGCGCGACTGCTTTTTCGCATGGGTGGACCTTCTGTCCAATTATGGGCCGGGTCGAGTCCGTACTATTCCCGATGTCGGCACGCCAGCCTGCATCCTAGGGCGGCCCGGTACACGTCCCGGAAATGGGGGAAATAATGACGATAGATATGGCAGTTGTCGAATTGTCGCGGCTTCAGTTCGCGCTTACGGCAATGTATCACTTCCTGTTCGTGCCGCTGACACTCGGCCTCGCCTTCATGCTCGTGATCATGGAGACGGTCTATGTGATCACCGACCGGCCGATCTGGCGCGATATCACGCGCTTTTGGGGAAAAGTGTTCGGGATCAACTTCGTGCTTGGTGTTGCCACCGGCATCACGATGGAGTTCGAATTCGGCACCAACTGGGCCTATTATTCGCACTATGTCGGCGATGTGTTCGGTGCGCCGCTCGCAATCGAAGGGCTGATGGCCTTTTTCCTTGAGGCGACCTTTGTCGGCCTGATGGTGTTCGGCTGGGACAAATTGACCAAGCGGCAGCATCTGCTGACGACCTTCATGGTGGCGCTCGGTACGAACCTGTCGGCGGTGTGGATCCTGGTCGCCAATGGCTGGATGCAGAACCCGGTTGGCTCGCGCTTCAATCCCGAAACGATGCGGATGGAAGTGGTCGACTTCATGGCGGTGGTGTTCAACCCCGTCGCGCAGGCGAAGTTCGTCCATACCGTCAGCGCCGGCTATGTCCTCGCCTCGGTGTTCGTGCTCGGCATCTCGTCCTGGTATCTACTCAAGGGACGCCATCTGGAGTTCGCCAAGCGCAGCTTCGCGGTGGCGGCGGCGTTCGGCCTGGCGTCCTCGCTGTCGGTCGTCGTGCTGGGTGACGAGAGCGGCTATGCCCTCACCGACAACCAGAAAATGAAGCTCGCCGCAATCGAAGGCACCTGGCACACCGAACCGGCGCCGGCCGGCCTGTCGATCTTCGGCATCCCGTCGAACGAGGGGCGCGAGACCAGGTTCGAGGTCAAGATCCCCTATGTCCTCGGCCTCATCTCCACCCGCAGCCTGACCGGCGAGGTCGCTGGCATCACGCCGCTGGTCGAGCAGGCCCGCGTCCGCATCATCCGCGGCATCGACGCCTATGACGCGGTCGAAACGCTCAAAGTCGACCGCACCAACCTCGCCGCGCGCGAGCAGTTCGAGCGGAACAAGGCCGATCTTGGCTATGCGATGTTGCTGAAGCGGTTCGTCGCCGATCCGCGTCAGGCCGATGCTGCGGCGATCGACAAGGCGGCATGGTCGACCGTGCCCAATGTGCCAGTGCTGTTCTGGCTGTTCCGCGGGATGGCAGGGCTCGGCTTCTTCTTCATCGCCTTCTTCGGTGCCGCGCTCTATTTCGCCAACAGCCGCAAGTTCGACCGGAAATGGTTCCTGCGCACTGCGGTCTGGGTGATCCCGCTGCCATGGGTCGCGATCCAGGCGGGCTGGCTGATCGCGGAGATCGGACGTCAGCCCTGGGCGGTCGAAGGCGTGTTGCCGACCTTCCTCGGCGCCTCCAGCCTGACGGTTGCACAGGTGTGGACGACCATCATCGGCTTCACCCTGATCTATGGCGTGCTCGCGGTGATCGAAGTGCGGCTGATGCTCGCGGCGATCCAGCATGGCCCCGAGAATGGCGCACCCGAAGCCGAGGCCATCGCTCCAGCCGGCGCGCCCAATCCCTTCCAGACCGTCGCGGCCGAATGAGCCGCGCGGGACAAGGAGACCAATCATGACCCTACCGCTCGATTACGAGACGCTCCGCGTCATCTGGTGGCTGCTGATGGGCGTGCTGCTGATCGGATTTGCTCTGACCGACGGGTTCGACCTCGGTGTCGCGTCGCTGCTGCCCTGGGTCGCCAAGACCGATGAGGAACGCCGCATGGTGATCAACACGGTCGGCGCGACTTGGGAGGGGAACCAGGTCTGGTTCATCCTCGGCGGCGGCGCGATCTTTGCAGCATGGCCGTTCGTTTATGCGGTCAGCTTCTCAGGCTTCTACCTTGCGATGTTCCTGGTGCTCGCTGCACTCATCCTGCGGCCGGTCGGGTTCAAATATCGCTCGAAGCGGCCCGACCCGAAGTGGCGCGCGCGCTGGGACTGGGCACTGTTCGTCGGCGGATTTGTCCCGGCACTCGTGTTCGGCGTCGCGGTCGGCAACGTGCTGCTGGGTCTGCCCTTCCGCCTCGATAGCGATCTGCGCTCCTTCTATGACGGCACGCTGCTGGGTCTGTTCACCCCGTTCAGCCTGCTCGCAGGGCTGCTCTCGGTCGCGATGCTGGTGCTGCACGGCGCGGGCTGGCTGTCGCTCAAAGCGGAGCAGGGGCCGGTGCTCGACCGCGCCCGGACGATCGGACAGGTCGCCGCGATTGCTGCGGTCGCGCTGTTCGTCGCCGGCGGCCTCTATGTCGCCTGGGGCGGCCTTGGCTTCCGGGTCGAGGGCCTGATCGACACCGCCGGCCCGTCCAACCCCCGGCTCGCCGGAGCGGTGGCAGCGCCCGGTGCCTGGCTCGACAATTATGCGGCCTATCCGTGGATGATCGCAGCACCCGTCATCGGCCTGCTCGGTCCTCTGGTTGCGCTCGCCGGAATCCGGGCGCGGCGCGATGTGCTGGTGTTCACCGGTTCCTCGCTCGCCAATATCGGCATCATCGGGACGGTCGGCCTGTCGATGTTCCCCTTCATCCTGCCAAGCGTGATCGACCCGGCATCGAGCCTGACGGTGTGGAACGCATCGTCCAGCCACACCACGCTGTTCATCATGCTGGGCGTGACGCTCGTCTTCCTGCCGATCGTGCTGCTCTACACGGCATGGGTCTATCGCGTGCTGTTCGGTCGGGTGACGATCGAACAGGTCCGCACCAACCCCGATTACTATTGATCGAAAGGAAGCTGCCATGTGGTATTTCGCCTGGATTCTTGGCGTCACGCTGGCCGTCGCCGTGGCCGTGCTCAACGGCATCTGGCACGAGTTCCATTCACCACCGTCCGAAGACCAGACGGTCGAAGGCTGACGGTAAGTGACCCACCGCTACCTCCCCGCACTCGCCGCCCGCGCGGTGCCGCGCTACACCAGCTACCCCACCGCCGCCGAATTCGGCCCGGCGGTGGGGGCGGGGGATCAGGCCGCCGCGCTCGATGCCGTTGCGCCGGGCGCGCCGGTCTCGCTCTACCTCCATATCCCCTATTGCGAGCAGATCTGCTGGTATTGCGGATGCAACACGGGGGCGGTGGGGCGGCCGCAGCGGCTCGACGTGTATCGCGCCGCGATCGAGGCGGAGATTGCCACCGTCTCGGCGCGGATGCGCGGGCGGGTGACGGCAGTGCATTTCGGCGGGGGCAGCCCCAATGCACTCTCCCCGGAAGCCTTTGCCGACATCTGCGGCACGCTGCGCCAACGGTTCGACATCGCGCCCGATGCGCAATGGGCAGCGGAGATCGACCCGCGTTTCTTCGGTCGCGCGCACGCCTATGCGTTCGCGCGGTCGGGGATCGGGCGGATCAGCGTCGGCGCACAAACCTTTGCGCCGCTGGTGCAGGGGGCGATCGGGCGCATTCAGCCTTTTGCCAAGGTAGCTTCAGCCATTGCCGAGGCGCGCAGCGCCGGGATCGGACAGATCAACCTGGACCTGATGTATGGCCTGCCCGGCCAGACGCTCGACGACATTGCCGCGACGGTGGCGGCGGCGCGGCGGCTTGCCCCCGATCGGGTTGCGATGTTCGGCTATGCCCATCTGCCCGCGATGCTTCCGCGCCAACGGCGAATCGACGCGTCGAAACTGCCGGGAGCGGAGGCGCGCTTCTGGCAGCGCGCGCTCGCGCATGATCTGTGGGTCGAGGCAGGCTATGACGCGATCGGTTTCGACCATTTCGCCCGCCCCGAAGACAGCCTTGCGGTCGCTGCACAGGCCGGGGCGCTGCGCCGCAATTTTCAGGGCTTCACCGATGACCGCGCTCCGACGCTGATCGGCCTTGGCGCTTCGGCGATCAGCCAGTTCGATGGCGTCCTCGTCCAGAATGAAAAGCATGTCGGGCGCTATCGCATGGCAGCGCTTGGCGGCGCTCTGGCGGGCGTGCGGGGCGTCGTGCGTGATGCGCACGACAGTGCCGCAGGCGCGGTGATCGAGCGGCTGCTGTGCGACGGCCGGGTCGATGTCGCGGCGGTTGCGGCGCGGCACGGCACCACGGCGGAACGGCTGTGCCACGACCCGGCGGCGCTTGAGGCGCTGGCGGGTGAGGGGGCAATCGTTCGTGACGGCTGTGTCATCGCCGTGACGCCAACGGGCGCGCCCTATGCGCGCATTGCCGCCGCCGCGTTCGACCGGTATCGCGCAGCCAGCCCGGGACGGTTCAGCGCAGCAGTCTGACCCGACTACGTATCACTCCGCATAGTGACCCCCTGATGCCGGGCCTAGCCTTGCTCCCATGAACCTTGGGAGACGGGCGATGAAGAATGTTGCCGTACTGATCCACGCGGATGCGGGCCAGGAAGCACGGCTTCAGGCTGCGCTGGATGTGGTGCGCGGGCTCCGCGGTCATCTGATTGCGATCGACGTGACGGCAATGCCCCCGATCGCCGAAGATCCCGTCATCGGTCCCGCGACGCTTGGTGCCCATATCGCTGCGGAACTCGCAGTGCAGGACGACAACCGCGACCGGATCAAGGCCCGGCTGTTGATGGAGGATACGCCCTGGACGCTCGCCGAGTGCATGGGCGATGTTGCCTCATGCCTTGGCAGTCACACCGCGCTGACCGACCTCGTCGTCATCAACACGGTGTTCGACGGATTCCCCGGCGGCGAGATGGACGGGGTCGTCGCTGCAATGCTCCGGCTCAATCGACCGGTCCTCGCCGTGCCGTGCGCAACCCGCGGGCTCGCGCTCCAGGGAACCGTGCTGGTGGCATGGGACGGGTCGGACGAATCCGACGCTGCGCTCCGCGCCGCCGTCCCGTTGCTCGCGCTGGCACGTGAAGTCCGGATCCTGAGCATTGATCGCGGAAGCATCAAGCACCCGCCTGAGCTGGCCGCGAGCTACCTCTCGCGCCACGGCATCCGGCCTGAAATCACGGTCATCCCCGCTGAAGCCGGCCGGGTCGGCCAACAGATATTGGCGCAGGCGCTGCGGATCGAACCGTCGATGATTGCGATGGGCGGCTTTGGCCATTCGCGACTGATCGAGACGCTGTTCGGCGGGGTCACGCACGATCTGCTGCACAACAGCCCCTATCCCGTGTTTCTGGCGCAGTGATGGAGCCGACCCGATGACCGAACCCCGCGATCCCGCCACCCTGCGTCACCTTGTCGTCCTCGGGCATCCCGGCCTTGACAGCTTCAACCACGCGATCGTCCGCACCTATCGCGAGGAAGTGGAAAAGCTGCATCAGGTCGTCGAGGTCGACGATCTTTATGCGCGCAACTTCGATCCGCTACTGCGCCGCGACGAATTACCCGGGCCGGGCTTCAAGCCGCGTCCGGATGTCGCCACCTCGCTCGCCCAGATCGAGGGCGCGAGTGCGATCGTCTTGGTCTATCCGATCTGGTTCGGGATGCCGCCGGCGATGATCAAGGGCTATGTCGATCGCGTGCTGGGCGCGGATTTCACGCCCGAGGAGTTGAAGGCACAGCTGCCCAACCCTGTACTGCGCGGCAAGCGGCTGATCATCTTCTCAACCTCCGCAGCGACCCGACCGTGGCTGGAGGAGCGGGGCCAGTGGCTGGCGCTCAAACAGGCGTTTGACACTTATTTGACCCGCGCCTTTGGCCTCGCCGATTGTCACCATGTCCATTTCGACGCGGTGGTTCCGGGTCTCGATGCGCGCTTCGTCGCCGAGCATCTCGCGATTGTCCGCCAGACCGCGCGCGAACGGGCCACGGTGCTGCGCTATGGCGACCTTCCACCGCGTTTGCTGCGCCAGCCGGATTTCTGATCACAGAATAGGGGCGGCAAACCAGCAGGTTCGCCGCCCTTCTTGCATCAGAAACGAAAGCCGACCCCAACCCCCGCGACGATCGGATCGATGCTGATCCGCGCGGTGTTGGTCGCTGCGCCGGTGCGCAGCCGCGCCGTGGTGTCAATGTCGATATATTTGACGTCGAGGTTGAGAAATACCTTGTCGTTCAGGTCGAAATCGATCCCCGCCTGAACCGCATATCCGAAGCTGTCGTCCATCTTGACGCTGGTCGCGCCGATCGCCGTTTCAAGGGCGCGGCTTGCCGTGGTCGAATAGAACAGCGTGTAGTTGACCCCGGCCCCGACATAGGGCCGTACCTTTCCTTCGGGCGCGAAGTGATATTGCAGCGTCAGCGTCGGCGGCAGCACCCAGGTGCTGGCCAGCTCGTCAAAGCCGGACAGCGTGCCGCGGCCCTGCGCGTCATGCTTGGTCGTCGCCAGAATCAGTTCCGCGCCGATATTGTCGGTGAGCATATAGGTGAAGTCGACTTCGGGCATCACGCTGTTGCTCACCCCGACTTCGCTCCCCGGGAATCCGGGGGTCACCGGACCCGAGCTTTCCGTGGGGGCAACAACGATCGCGCGGGCGCGCACGAGGAAATCGCCTTCCTTGGCAACTGCGGGTTGGACGCCGGCCGCACAGACCAGCGCGCCGATAAGGGCATGGGTGGTGTTCATGGGTTCTTTCCCGTTACGATCTGCGCGATGGGTGCGCAGCGGCGGCATCGGCTATTGCGCCGGGCCGCTGCATTGGTAATTTTCCCAATGGGTTTTGCCCGGATGTCGCGGCCATAGACGGGGAATGGAAATGTCCGGCGACAGTGTCGAAAAGCTTGCCGCGCGGTTCATCGCCAGCGATCTGGACCGCGCGCAGTTCCTGATCGACCCCGATGGCACGATCCGCAGCTGGAACCCGGGCGCGCAGATTCTGCTCGGCTATGAAGCGACGGCGGCGGTCGGGCAGCCGATCGCGATGCTCTATTCACAAGCCGACGCGGCGGCGGGCAAGCCGCGTGACGACCTCCAGCGCGCTGCAACCTATGGTCGTTATGCTGAAGAAGGGTGGCGGCGTCGGCAGGACGCCACCGAATTCGCCGCAGATGCGCGCGTCATCGCGCTGCGCGACGATGCCGGGGCGCTGCTCGGCTTTGGCGGCACGATCGAGGATATTACCGATCGCAAGGCGGCCGAGGCGGCGGTGGCGCGCAGCGAGCTGCACCTGCGCTCGATCCTCGCCACGGTGCCCGACGCGATGATCGTGATCGACGAGCGTGGACAAATGCTATCGTTCAGCGCGGCGGCAGAGCGGCTGTTCGGCTATTCGGAGGCCGAGGTCGTCGGCAAGAATATCGCGATGATGATGCCCGATGGCGACCGGCTGCGACACGACGACTATATCGACCATTATTGCCGGACGGGGGAGCGGCGGATCATCGGGATTGGGCGTATCGTCGTGGGCAAACGGCGCGATGGCAGCGAGTTTCCGATGGAGCTCGCCGTCGGTGAGGCACGCAGCGCCGGACACCGCATCTTCACCGGTTTCATCCGCGACCTGTCCGAGCGCCAGCGCGCCGAATTGCAGATGAAGGAACTCCAGTCCGAGCTGGTTCATGTCTCCCGCGTTTCGGCGATGGGGACGATGGCATCGACGCTGGCACATGAACTCAATCAGCCGCTGACGGCGATCGCCAACTATATGGAGGCGGCGCGCGACTTGATCGCGGCGGGTGAGCCGGATGTCGCCATGCTGGGCGAGGCGGTGTCCGAATCGGCGAGCGAGGCGCTGCGGGCTGGCAATATCGTCCGGCGGCTGCGCGAGTTCGTGGCGCGCGGCGAGGTCGAGAAACGCGTCGAGTCGCTGCCCCAGATGGTGGAAGAGGCGACCAGGCTCGCGATGACGGGTGCGCGTGAGCGGGGGGTGCGGGGGCTCAAGGATCTCGACCCCGATGCACGCCTGGCGCTGGTCGATCGGGTCCAGATCCAGCAGGTGCTGGTCAACCTCATCCGCAATGCGGTCGAGGCGCTGGAGGACATGCCGGTGCGCGATGTCACCGTCGCGACGCGAACGCAACCTGACGGGATGATCCGGGTTGAGGTCAGCGACACCGGCCCCGGCATCGACCCGGCGATCCGCCCGCGGCTGTTCGACGCCTTCAACACCAGCAAGCCCAATGGCCTTGGCCTTGGCCTGTCCATCTGCCGCACGATCGTCGAGGCGCATGGCGGGCGGATCGACGCCGATCCGCACCCCGGCGGGGGCACGATCCTGTGGTTCACCATTCCCAGCGCGGAGACCCATGAATGAGCGATAATCGCCTGATCCACCTGATCGACGATGAGGATGCGGTGCGCCGTTCGGCCAGCTTCCTGCTCAAGACGTCGGGCTATGACGTGCGCGCCTATCCGTCCGGGGTGGCATTTCTCAAAGAGGCGCGGCATCCCGATCCGGGTTGCATCCTGCTCGATATCCGTATGCCCGAAATGGACGGACTTGAGGTTCAGCGGGAACTGAATGCGCGTGGGATCGCGCTCCCGGTGATCGTGCTGACCGGTCATGGCGATGTTGCGACGGCGGTAACCGCAATGAAGCAGGGTGCGCTCGACTTTCTTGAAAAGCCGTTTGAGAAAGCGCTGCTGCTTGCCGCGCTTGACCGCGGATTCGACCGGCTGGGACGTGCCGGCAATGCCGAGGTCGAGGGGCAGGAGGCGGCGGTGCGCATCGCCGCGCTGACCGGCCGCGAACGCGACGTCCTGCGCGGATTGGTCGCGGGCAATCCGAACAAGACCATCGCCTATGATCTCGGCATTTCGCCCCGCACGGTCGAGGTGCATCGCGCCAATCTGATGACCAAGCTGGAGGTGCGCAGCCTGTCGGAAGCGTTGCGCATCGCCTTTGCCGCTGGGTTGACCACCGACGACTAAGGATAATTCCGGAAAGCGCCCCGGCGCGGGGGATGTCATGAATCGGGGAAATGGATCATCATGCCCCCATTTCCACTCCTATACATCAGGAGGCTGCCACCCTTGCCGTCGCGCTGGTGGACCCCGACGATGCGTCGCGCCGGGCACTTCATCTTGTGCTGTCGGGGCAGCGGTATCGCGTGCGTTCCTATGACAGCTCGGCCGCGCTGGCCGAAGATCCCAAGGCCGTCGATGCCGATTGGCTGATCGTGTCGGTGCGTGCCGGCGCGGAGAGTCTCGCGGCGGTCGGGCGGCTGCGTTTCCGGGGCTGGCGCGGGCGGCTTGCGGTGATCGCGGATATCGGGGCGATGCCCGAGCGCGATGGGCAGATGATCGGATCGCGCGACCTGATCCTCGCGCATCCGGTCGCGCCGCACGCGTGGCGGATCGGGCTTTCGGCAGCCGAATAGGCCATTTTCACGCCGGATTTCGGGCATTTTGCGTCAGTGATTGCATCACCCTTGCCCCCGGCACCCGCATTGCTATAGACGCGCCCGACCTGCGGTGTCCTGAATGCGGGCGTGGCGGAACTGGTAGACGCGCTGGTTTTAGGTACCAGTATCGCAAGATGTGGGGGTTCGAGTCCCTTCGCCCGCACCAGTTTCCGCCCGGCGTAAGTGGTGGACGCCGCTAAACCGATTCCACTTCCAGAGCAGGAAGCCTGATTGAAATGCAGACCGTCGAGACGTTGAACGAAGGCCTCAAGCGCGCCTACACCCTCAAGATCACCGCCAAGGATATCGACAGCCGCGTCGATGCCGAGGTGAAGCGCGTGGCCCCGCAGATCCGGATGCCCGGCTTCCGCCCTGGCAAGGTGCCGACCAACCTGGTCCGCAAGATGCACGGCGAGGCGCTGACCCAGGACGCGCTCAACACGACGATCCAGGAAGGCGTGCAGAAGCTGATCGCCGACCACAAACTGCGTCCCGCGATGCAGCCGTCGGTGAGCCTTGAGGGCGAGTTCGCTCCCGGCAGCGACGCCGAGGTCAAGGTCGAGCTGGAAGTCCTTCCCGACGTTCCGACCCCGTCGATCGACGGCTTGAAGCTCGAGCGCCTGATCGTTCCGGTCAGCGACGAGGCGGTCGACGCGCAGATCATGCAGATCGCCGGCCAGCAAAAGGCGTGGGAAGACGCCAAGCCGAGCTACAAGGCCAAGCAGGGCGACCAGGTCACGATGGATTTCGTCGGCAAGGTCGATGGCGTCGCCTTTGACGGCGGTACCGGTGAAGGCATGGCGATCGAGATCGGCTCGGGCCGTCTGATCCCGGGCTTCGAGGACCAGATCGTCGGCGTGAAGACCGGCGACGAAAAGCAGATCGAAGTGACCTTCCCCGAGGATTATGGCGTCGACACGCTCGCCGGCAAGCCCGCGACCTTCGACCTCAAGATCACCGCGGTGAAGATTGCTGGCGAAGTGAAGGTCGATGAAGATCTCGCCAAGAATCTCGGCCTTGAGAGCCTCGATCAGCTGCGCGGCATCCTGCGCGGCCAGATGGAGAATGAGACCGGCGGCCTCACGCGCACCTATATGAAGCGCAAGCTGCTCGATCAGCTCGCCGCAGGGCATGATTTCCCGGTCCCGCCCTCGATGGTCGAGGCCGAATTCCAGCAGATCTGGGCGCAGCTTCAGCACGAAGCGAGCCACGAGGAAGATCCCGAGGCGGCCAAGGCCGACCTCGAGAAGGAAGTGGATGATTACCGCGCGATTGCTGAGCGCCGCGTGCGCCTTGGCCTGCTGCTGTCGGAAATCGGCCAGGCCAATGGCGTCGAAGTGACCCAGGCAGAGATGAACCGCCTGATCGCCCAGGCCGCGCAGCAGTATCGCCCGGAAGATCAGCAGCGCTTCTTCGAATATATCCGTCAGGAGCCGATGGCCGCCGCCCAGCTGCGCGCGCCGCTCTATGAGGACAAGGTCGTCGACTTCCTGTTTGAGAAGGCAGAAATCAGCGAGCGCGAAGTGACGCGTGAGGAGCTGGAAGCCGCAATCGAGAGCGAAGAAGGCGCGGTGCCGCACGTCCATGGCCCGGATTGCGATCATGACCATGATCACAAGCCCGCAAAGAAGGCCAAGGCGAAGAAGGCCGAAGAGCCGGCAGCCGAGGAAGTGAAGCCGGCCAAGAAGGCGAAGGCCAAGGCTGAAGAAGCTCCGGCCGAGGAAGCCGCTCCGGCGAAGAAGGCTCCGGCAAAGAAGGCCGCCAAGGCCGACGACGCTGAGGCCGAAGCGCCGAAGAAGAAGGCTCCTGCCAAGAAGAAGGCGGGCGAGTAAAGCTGCAAACATCGTCACCCCGGCCCGGTCTGATAGGGTTGTGCCGGGGTCCACGGTGCCGCACACTGAGTGCTTGAGGCTTTCGCGATACGATCAGCCTCCCGGCGGACCCCGGAACACGTCCGGGGTGACGTAGTGGGGGATGGCGTGACCGAACCGCGCATCGCAGTGATTCTGCCCTGCTATAACGAGGAAGCCGCAATCGCACAGACGGTTGCGGGCTTCCGCGCCGCACTCCCCGACGCCGCCATTTACGTTTACGACAATAACAGCGCCGACCGAACGGTCGATGTCGCGCGCGCGGCAGGGGCGGTCGTCCGCACCGAGCGGATGCAGGGCAAGGGCAATGTCGTGCGCCGCATGTTCGCCGATGTCGATGCCGATATCTATGTGATGGCCGATGGCGACGCGACCTATGACGCCGCCGCCGCCCCCGCGATGATCGCCAAGATGCGCGACGAGGGGCTCGACATGGTCGTCGGCACCCGCGTTCATGAGGCAGCCGACGCCTATCGCCGTGGTCACGTGCTAGGCAACCGCGCGATGACCGGGCTGCTCGCACAGTTGTTCGGACGCAGCTTCACCGACATTTTCTCGGGCTATCGCGTGTTTTCGCGGCGCTTCGTGAAGAGCTTTCCGGTGCTGTCGGCGGGCTTCGAGATCGAGACCGAGATCAGCGTCCATGCGCTCGAGCTCAAGATGCCGGTGGGGGAAATTGAGACCCGCTATCTCGCCCGGCCCGAAGGTTCGGCGTCAAAGCTGTCGACCTATCGCGACGGCGCACGGATCGCACGCACGATCGTCACGCTGTATCGCATCGAAAAGCCGATCTTGTTCTTCGGCATGATCGCGCTGGCGCTTTCGGCGCTCGCGCTGGTACTCGCCGTGCCACTGGTGATGACCTATCTTCACACCGGCTTGGTTCCGCGCTTCCCGACGGCGATTCTGGTGACCGGGCTCGTCATCCTTGCGGCACTGAGCAGCTTTGCGGGGCTTATCCTCGATACCGTGGTGCGCGGACGGCGGGAGGTACGGCGGCTCGCCTATCTGGCGCAGCCGGCTCCGGCGAATCTCTAGGCGGCCTGCTTTTCGACGCGGATGCCGAGTTCGTGGATCAGGAATTCCTCGACCGCCGCCTCGATCATCGCGCGGGTCTCCCGTTCTGGAGCCTCGACCCAGCCCGCGATGCGCAGCGCGCCGATGACCGGAGCGACCTGCCATCGCACATCGCCCTCGGTGACACTGATCTCGCCGTCCACAAAGTGGTGGGTGATATCGAGCGCATGGAGTCGACGTGAAAGGCGCGCGACGGCCTCAGCCGACTCGATCCCGTTCCACGCGGCAAAGGCAAAATCGAAATGGTCGCGTTCACGCGCCGGTCCGGCGGCACGGCGCGCGGGCTGGGGGATGGTGGGCTTCGTGCGGGGTCCATGCAGCAGCAGGGGAGCGTACATTGTCAGGACGATTGCGGTCATCGGAAACAGGGCGATGGCGATCACCATCCCGATGCCGAAGGTCGAATCGTTGAACCCGCCCGCGCCGAACAGCGGCCCCAGCGCGACTGCGGCAAGGGCCGAGTAGAGCAGGCTGAAAACGACAAAGGTTCGCATATCCTGGCGCATCGGCGCCCCTTTCGACTCCCGGTTTGACGTCGTTATCGCGGGCAAGGGTTCAGAAATGGTTGCCGCACGCCATTGCACATTCGCCGCGACAGGCTGGTACAGCCGGGTTGCCGCCGTTCACCCTCTTCCCCCCTTGCGCCGCGCCGTTCGAGCGCCGATGTAGTCGCTTGGGCAAAAACAGATTTGACGAGACATCCCCACATGCATCCCCTTGCCGGTAACCTGACTCCCGACGGCTTCACGCGTGATCCGATCACCAACGCGCTTGTTCCCATCGTCATCGAACAGTCGAGCCGCGGCGAGCGCAGCTTCGACATCTATTCGCGCCTGCTGCGGGAGCGGATCATCTTCGTGACCGGCGGTGTCGAGGATCACATGGCCTCGGTCATTACCGCCCAGCTGCTCTTCCTCGAGTCCGAGAACCCGAAGAAGGACATCTGGATGTACATCAACTCGCCGGGCGGCGTGGTGACCGCCGGCATGGCGATCCACGACACGATGCAATATATCCGTCCGCGCGTCGGCACGGTGTGCATCGGTCAGGCCGCATCAATGGGCAGCTTCCTGCTCGCTGCCGGTGAGCCGGGGCTGCGCGTCGCGCTGACCAATGCCCGCATCATGATCCACCAGCCCTCGGGCGGTGCGCAGGGCATGGCGTCGGACATCCAGATCCAGGCCAAGGAAATCCAGCGCATCAAGGATCGGATGAATTCGTTGTACGTCAAATATACCGGCCAGCCGCTGGAGCGAATCGAATCGGCGATGGATCGCGATACGTTTCTCGAAGCGGAGGAGGCCAAGGCGTTCGGTTTGGTCGACGAAGTCTATGAAAAGCGCCCGCAGCCGGCCGACACCGACGGCACGGCGTCTTAATCTGGCGCTCACCCTTGCCGGGCTATAGGACGAATTTGATTTGCCGGGCGTTTTCCCGGCTGTAGGATGCCGGGCTGCGTAAACGGCCCGGCACGCAAAGGAAGACTGAATGACGAAGCTAAGCGGCGGCGATTCGAAAAGCACGCTCTACTGCTCGTTCTGCGGCAAGTCGCAGCACGAGGTACGCAAGCTGATCGCCGGACCGACCGTGTTCATCTGTGACGAATGCGTCGAACTGTGCAACGACATCATTCGCGAAGAGACCAAGTCGGCACTCGTCAGCAAGAAGGACGGTGGCGTGCCCACGCCGCAGGAG
>CAZWZP010000005.1:0-5959 GCA_964638925.1 uncultured Stakelama sp.
ATCTTCATCCAGTCGGATCGCGTGTTGCGCCGCTCGCCCTTGGCCTTGACCTGGCCGGCGAGGTTGATGGCGCCGCCGAACAGCAGCAGCTTTTCGGTCAGCGTGGTCTTGCCGGCGTCGGGGTGGGAGATGATCGCAAAGGTGCGGCGATCCGGAATCACATTGTCGGGCATCGCGGCCCTCTAGCGGCAAGTGCGCGGCGAATCCAATGTTACGCCCGGCGCTTGCGCGATTTGCGCCGCTCACGCTCCAGCAGCACGATCCGTTCGAAGCACGCCATCACCTGATCACGCGGGTGGCGGCGTTCGATCCGGCGCAGGCGGAAATGGACGTGCGCCATTTTCTGATAATAGCGGGTGAAGACGGTGTTGATCGCCGCCGCCGCCGCCGCGCTGACCACCGGCGCGGCGCGCGCAGCGAGCGTCTGACCCATGGTCCGCCCCATCTGCGGCACGACCGCGCCGATCACGCCCGACACCGACTGGTGGCTGAGCGCGATACGACCGGCCCATAGCCCGGTGTCGGTGGCGTCGTCATCGGTCAGCGGGCCGCCAAGGCCAAACACCGCGATGCACTGGGCGCGCACATCAGGATCGTCGATATCCTCGCCATAATAAGTCGCGATCTGCTGGATCGAGCGCAGGATCAAGGTGGTTGTGACGGCCAGGTCGGCGAGCGTCGTGCCGACTCCGCCCAGCCCGCCGAGCGCACCGGTGAAGCCCGCAGCGAAACGGTGAAATCCTTCGGCATTCTTCACCGGCCGCGTGTCGCCCGGTGCGCGGCGGTTGGACTTGTTGGTGCGGAAGGCAAAGGCGTAGCTCTGGCGCAGCGCGAGATCGAGCATCCCCTGCAGCTTGGCCTCCCAATCGTCGGGCAGCCATTCGATGATGTTATCGGCCTGCTTCCCCGCCTGCTTGGCGAGGTTCATCAGCACGCTGCCGGCGTCCTCATGATATTCGGCAATGGCGAGCAGTTCGACGAGATCATCCTCGTCGAATGCCGCACACGCATTGCCGGGATCGATCGACTCCACGCGCTTGTCCCCCCGCAGACAGGCTATTGGTTAACGCGGCGATGGCAAGGGGAATGGCGGGGATGGTCCCGCGACGGGACGCTGCTTAGCCTTCGCGATGCACCGCGAACCCGGCGAAATCCTGATTCACCGGCATCAGCTCGAGCCGGTTGATGTTGAGATGCGGCGGCAGCGTGGCGACCCACAGCAGCGTCTCGGCGATATCCTCCGGGGTCATCGGGTTCACGGCATAGAGCCGGTCCGACGCCGCCTTGTCGCCGCCAGTGCGCACGGCAATGAACTCGGTCGCGACCATGCCCGGCTCGATCGACGTGACGCGCACCCCGGTACCGTGCAGATCGGCGCGCAGCGCGAGACTGAAGTGGTTCACGAACGCCTTGGTGCCGGCATAGACATTGCCGGCGGGGTAGACATAGCTGCCCGCAACCGAGCCCAGATTGATGATCGCGCCGCGCCGTTCGATCAGCATCGGCAGCAGCTTGTGCGTGATCGACATCATCGCGGTGACATTGGTGTCGACCATCGTCTTCCAGCTATCGAGATCGGCGTCCTGCGCCTTTTCCAGCCCGCGCGCGAGCCCGGCATTGTTGATCAGCAGGTCGATACTGGCGAACGGCCCGGGCAGCGAGGCAAGCGCTGCATCGCGCGCAGCCTCATCGCGAATGTCGAATTCGAGCGTGTGGACGGAGTCGCTCTTGAGCGCTGCCAGCCGATCTGCACGCCGCCCGGTCGCGACGACATGCCAGCCCGAGTCGGCAAAGGCATGGACCGCCGCTTCGCCGATCCCTGCGGTGGCGCCGGTGATGAGTACGGTGGGCATGGTCCGGGTCCTTTCGCTGAACACCCCACGCCCTATGGTCATTCGTCCGACGCGCTGCAATGATCGCCCGACCGGAGAGCATCATGGAATCGCTGAAAATCATACTCTTCGCGACCGTGGCTGCAGTCTTTTATGGCGTCCTGCACGATCAGGTGACCGCGCATCTGTGCGTCGAGTATTTCACGATCGGACATCCACCGGTTTTTGCCACGGACTCACCGTTTCTTCTCGCGCTCGGCTGGGGCGTCATCGCGACTTGGTGGGTCGGGCTGATTCTCGGGATCATGCTTGCGATGGCTGCGCGTGTGGGGCGTGCCCCAAAGATCGGTCTCAACGACGTGCGCGTCGGGATTGTCCGGCTAATGCTGGTAAGCGCTGCCGGGGCAGCGATCGGCGGTCTCGTTGGCGCGTTTCTCGCCGCAGAGAATGTAATCTGGCTTATCGGCGAGATGGCCGACCGAGTGCCGACGGATCGCCATGTCGCATTTCTGGCAGCCGGCTTCGCCCATAGCGTCAGCTATGGCATCGGCGGGCTGGGAGGCGTGGTCTTGTGCGTTTGGACGTGGCGCAAAAGGCAGCGCGCCAATGCTACCCGACCGCTGGCCGGGTAGCAGGTAAAACTCAACCCCGCAGGTTCGCGCCCAGCTTCGCCGCCGCCGCGATCACCTTGTCCGCCACCGCCTTGATCTCGGCGTCGGTGAAGCTCTTCTCGCCCGGTTGCAGCGTCACTTCGACCGCGAGGCTCTTCTTGCCCTCCTCGACGCCTGCGCCGGTGAACAGGTCGAACAGCCGCGCATCGGTGATCGCCGCCTTGTCCGCGCCCTTGACCGCGCGGACGAGATCGCCCGCCGCCAGCGTGCTCGGCACGATGAAGGCGAAGTCGCGCGTCACCGCCTGCAGCGCCGGGGGCGTGTAGGCGGGGCGGGCGAAGCCAGTCGCGCGCTTGGCGGGGATCGCATCAAGGAACAGTTCGACCGCGGCGACCGGGCCGTCGAGGTCGAATGTCTTCGTCAGGCTCGGATGGAGCATCCCGAAGGCGGCGAGCACGGTCTTCGGCCCCAACCGCAGCGTCGCCGACTGGCCCGGGTGCCAGGCCGAACCCGCTTCGCCCATAACCTGCAGGTTGGCGACCGGCGCACCGGCGGCTTCGAGCAGCGCCAGCGCCTCACCTTTGGCGTCGAACGCGCCGAAGGGTTGCGCCTTGCCGGTTGCCCAGCCGCGCGGGCTGCGGTCGCCCGCGAGCAGGACGGTGAGGGTCAGCCGCTCACCATCGGCCAGATAGCGGCGACCGAGTTCGAACAGCCGCACGCTCGTCGCGCCGCGCTTCACATTGCGTGCCGCCGCCATCATCAGGCCGGGCAGCAGCGAGGGGCGCATGACCTTCAGGTCTTCGCTGATCGGATTGGCCAGCGTCCATGCGCCGCCGCCGACCGCTGCGGCTTCGCTCTCGGAAATGAAGCTCCACGTCACCGCTTCGTTGAGGCCGCGCGCGGCGGCGGTGCGGCGGATGCGGCGCTCCAGCTTCTGTTCGGCCGTCGCGGTCGGCTTGGCGACGCCGGGCGCGCAGGGCAGCGGGGTGGACGGGACCTTGTCGATCCCCTCGATCCGGATCACTTCCTCGACCAGATCGGCCGGGCCGTCGATATCGCGCCGCCAGCTCGGCGCGGTGACGCGGAAGCCGTCGCACGCATCGTCCAGCTCGCACGGGTCGCCATTGGCGTCGAGCGGCTGGACGGTGAAGCCGAGCGATTCAAGGATGTCGCGCTGCCGCTCCGCCGGGATCGCCAGGCCGCCCAGCGTTTCGGTGAGACGCGGGTCATAACCGGTGGTGATGCCGACGCGCGGCACGCTGCCCGCGCGAGTCACTTCGCTTGCGGTGCCGCCGCACAGCGCCAGGACCAGTCGCGTGGTAATCGCCAACCCATCGTCGAGAAAGTCGGGATCGACCCCGCGTTCGAACCGGGTGCGCGCATCGCTGGTCAGCAGCAGCTTCTGCCCGGTGCGGGCGATGTGCTCGGGATCGAAATAGGCGCATTCGATCAGCACATCGGTCGTCGTGTCGCTGCACCCCGAATGTTCGCCGCCCATGATTCCGCCAATATCGTGCACCGCCGAATCGTCGGCGATCACGGTCATCGTCGTGTCGAGCGTATAGCTCTTGCCGTTGAGCGCGAGCACCTGTTCGCCTGCCTGCGCCTTGCGCGCGACCAGGCTGCCGTTGAGCGTCGCCATGTCATAGACATGCAGCGGGCGCCCCAGCCCGAACATCACGAAGTTGGTGATGTCGACCAGCGCGCTGATCGGCTTTTGCCCGACGGCCTTCAACCGGCGTTGCAGCCAGTCGGGCGACGGACCGTTGCGGACCCCGCGCACGCTCTGGGCGAAGAAGGCGGGGCAGCCCTCGGGATCGTCGGTGCGCACGTCCGGGCCATCGCCCTGCGGATCAATCGCCGGCAGCCCGGCGACCACCGCATCGAGCGGCTTCAACGTGCCAAGACCCGCAGCGGCAAGATCGCGGGCAATACCCCGCACGCCCATGCAATCCTGACGGTTGGGCGTGATCGACACGTCGATCACCGGATCGTCGAGACCGGCATAATCGGGGAAGGGCGTGCCGACCGGCGCGTCCTCGGGCAGTTCGATGATGCCGTCATGATCGTCGCCCAGCTCTAGCTCGCGGCTGGAACACATCATGCCGTTTGATTCGACCCCGCGCACCGCCGCGACCTTCAGCACCATGCCGTTGGCCGGCACGGTCGCGCCGGGCAGGCCGAGCACGCCGACCAGTCCCGCGCGGGCATTGGGCGCGCCGCACACGATCTGCAGCGGCGCGCCGTCACCGGCATCGACCGTCAGCACCTGCAGCTTGTCGGCCTGCGGGTGGCGCTCGGCGGTCAGCACCCGCGCGACCTTGAACGCCGCCAGCGCCGCGCCGGGATTTTCTACACCCTCGACCTCATGCCCGATGCGGTTGAGCGTATCGAGTACCTCGGTCAGCGACGCGTCGGTGTCGAGATGCTCCTTGAGCCAGTTCAGCGTGAACTTCATGCCCCGACTCCCCCGGACAGCGTGGGCACGTCGAGCGCCGAGAAGCCGTAATGCTTCAGCCAGCGCAAATCGCCGTCAAAGAATGCGCGCAAGTCATCCATCCCATATTTGAGCATCGCCAGCCGATCGACCCCGGTGCCAAAGGCAAAGCCCTGCCATTCGTCGGGGTCCAGACCGCACGCCTCGATCACCCGGCGATGGACCATGCCGCTGCCCAGCACCTCCATCCAGCCGCCGCCCTCGGCATCGCCGGAACCGCCGATGACGCGCTTGCCGTTGGTCCAGGTGAAGCCGACATCGACCTCGGCGCTCGGCTCGGTGAACGGGAAATAGCTGGGACGCAGCCGCAGCACGATATCGTCGCGCTCGAAATAGGCCTTGAGGAAGGTCTCCAGCGTCCATTTGAGGTGGCCGAGCGTGATGCCCTTGTCGATCACCAGCCCCTCGATCTGGTGGAACATCGGCGTGTGGGTCGCGTCGCTGTCGCTGCGATAGACGCGACCGGGTGCGATGATGCGGATCGGCGGCGTCTGCGACGTCATCGTGCGGATCTGCACGGGGCTGGTGTGGGTGCGCAGCACCATCGGCCGTTCATGCTCGCCCGCAAGGTAGAAGGTGTCGTGCATCGCCCGCGCCGGATGCGTCTCCGGGATGTTGAGCGCGGTGAAATTATGCCAGTCGTCCTCGATCTCCGGCCCCGTCGCGACGGCGAAGCCCATATCGGCGAAGATTTCGGCGAGCTCATCCATGACCTGGCTGATCGGATGGACCGTGCCAGTGGGCACGCCATCGACCGGCAGGGTCATGTCGCGCGTCTCGCTGGCGAGCTTCGCTTCCAGCGCCGCGCTTTCGAGGCTCGCCTTGCGCACCGCAATCGCGTCGGTCACCGCTTCGCGCAGGCCGTGGATGCGCGGACCGGTCTCCTGCCGCTCCTCGGGCGACATACCGCCCAGCGTCTTGAGCAGGCCGGTCACGGCGCCCTGCTTGCCCAGCGCATGGATGCGCACCGCCTCCAGCGCATCGACGCCAGTGGCCGCGTCGATCGCGGCGAGAAGGTC
>CAZWZP010000005.1:6090-39666 GCA_964638925.1 uncultured Stakelama sp.
TTGAACAGCCGCTGGCGGTTTGCCGGGGCAAGCCACGCGGCGAGCGAGCGGCCGCCCAGCGCATACATGCTGAACCAGAACGCCTCGATCACGACAAAGCTGGCGATCAGGATGGCGAGCTGGGGCGCAAAGGGCGCGCCGGTATTGATGAACTGCGGAAACAGCGCGGCGGCGAAGATGATCAACTTCGGATTGGAAAACCCGGTGCCGAGCCCCGCGCCAAACATCGCGACCAGCGAGGGCGGGGCGGGCCTGTCCGCCTCGGCATTGCCGGCGACCGGCGCGCGCCACGCCTTGATCCCCAGCCAGACAAGATAGCCGACCCCGGCATAGCGCAGCACGTCGAACAGCATCGGCGACGCCTTGAGCAACGCTCCCAGCCCGGCGGCCGACGCCAGCAGGCACACTAGATTCGCGGTCATCAGCCCCAGCATCGACGCAACCGACCGGCGCGCACCGTGATGGATGCTCTGCACCATGACATGGAGCATGTTCGGCCCCGGCGTCGCGGAGATCAGGAACACGGCGGTGACATACAGCCACCAGGTCTGGAGCGTCATGACGCGGTCCTTGCTCGGTCAAGAAAAAGGGCGCCGGTGGATGGTCCACCGGCGCCCCAATTTCGGTCGCTACAGGTCGCCTCAGGCGGCCTGGGGCAGAGCCGCCTTCGCTTGCGCGATGATGGCGGTAAACGCATCACCCTCGTGCATCGCGATGTCGGCCAGGACCTTCCGGTCCAGTTCGATGCCGGCGAGCTTGAGGCCATGCATGAACTGCGAATAGGTCAGGCCTTCGGCGCGGACGCCGGCGTTGATGCGCTGGATCCAGAGAGCCCGGAAGCTGCGCTTCTTCACCTTGCGATCGCGATAGGCGTACTGACCGGCCTTTTCGACGGCCTGACGGGCGATGCGGATGGTGTTCTTGCGACGGCCATAATAGCCCTTCGCCTGATCCAAAATCCGCTTGTGCTTCGCCTTGGTGGTTACACCACGTTTGACACGTGCCATGGTCTGCTACTCCTTACTTCAGGCCGTACGGCGCCCACAGGCGCACGTGACCGACATCGGCATCGGACAGGACCGACGTACCACGATTGGTACGGATATATTTGGCGTTATGGCTGCTCAGGCGGTGACGCTTGCCGGCGACGCCGTGCTTCACCTTACCCGTTGCGGTGAATTTGAAGCGCTTCTTCACACCGCTCTTGGTCTTCATCTTGGGCATTTTCGTCTCCTTTTACGCGCGACGAATTCTCGAACAGCCACGGCAGCCCTTGTTAGCCGGGCGGTTCCTGAATCGCGGAAAGGCGGGCCTCTAGCGGGTGAGGGTTGATTTTGCAACCGCGAACGGCAGGCTCGCCGGAACTTGTATCGCCCGCCGAGTCTTATGCCATCATGGCCGACCGGGATTCCGCGATTGTCACGCAGGATGGGACGTCAGTCGATCCGCCGGTGACCGAAGCTCATGTCGGTGGCGGGCGCAAGCGTCTGCCCCGGCCCGTGGTCATCGCGCTGCGCGTGGTCGGCGGCGTGCTGCTGGCCATTTTCCTCGCCTGGGCGATCCTCTACATTACCAAGGGGCGGTTCCTCAAAGGAACGTTCGAGCGCGTCGCTGCCAGCGCGACCGGGCGCGCGGTTGTGGTCGGGGGCGACTTTCAATTCTATTTCGATCCGTTCGACCTCAAATTCGTCGCGCAGAAAATGACGATCGCCAATCCGGACTGGGCGTCGAAACCGCATCTGTTTGCTGCCGATTCGATCCACACCCGAATCGCGCCCTTGTCGCTGATCTTCGGCCGCTATCACGCGCGCTTTCTCGACCTGCGCAACGCTGCGATCGACCTGGAGTGGAACGCGGCGCGTGCCAACACCTGGACCTTTGGCGATGGCGCGGGGGAGCCGGTCGAGTTTCCGACGATCGACCGGGCGACGCTGGCGGGAACGACGTTGCGTTATCGCGATCCCCGCCTGCAATTGCTTGCCGACCTCGAATTCGAGACGGTCCGTTCGACCGGCACCAGGATCGGCGATGTAGTGCGCTTTTCGGGCGAGGGGGTCGCGCGCAAAACGCCGTTTACCGTGACCGGCGCGCTGCTCAGCCCCAATGAGACGGCGGGACGCGGCAAGAATCAGCTGGAATTGCAGGCGCGTGCGGCAGGGAACGACATCACAGTCGCGGGCACATTGCCGAGCCTTGCGGATATCGAGAATGTCCCGCTCAAGACCAGCGCGCGCGGCGCGAATCTCGCCAGCCTGCTGGGCATCATCGGCGTCGTGCTGCCCGATACGCGCACCTATCGCGCGAACGCGACACTGGTCAAATCGGGCGAACTCTACAGCTTCACTGGGTTGCAGGGCCGATTCGGCAACAGCGATCTCTCGGGCGAGTTCGCCGCAGATGGGCGCGGCGCGCGGCTGCTGATGACCGCCGACCTTGCCACCAAATCGCTCGACATCGTCGATGCCGCGCCGTTCATCGGCTTCAACCCCGATATCGTCGCGACGCGCGGCGCGATGGCGGCGGCGGCGGCGACCGGGGCCGGCCCCGCCCGGTTGCTCCCCGATGCGCGCTTCCCGGTCGAATCGATGCAGTCGTTCGATGCCAAGGCGAAATGGCGGATCGCCACGGTGCGCTCGCGCAGCGTGCCGATCTCGAATGTCGCGGTCACGGTCGATCTCGACCGCGGCCGCCTCGCGCTGTCGCCCTTCACCTTCGCGATGGCGCGGGGCAATGTCGCGTCCGACCTGATCTTCGATACGCGCCAGCGACCCAGCGCTGTATCCTATGATGTGCGCCTCGCGCCGACCCCGCTCGGTACCCTGCTCAAGGGCTGGGGGGTTGAAGAGTCGGGCACGACCGGGACGATCAGGGGCCGGATTCAGCTCAAGGGGCGTGGCGATACGCTGCACGATTCGCTGGCCAATTCGGGCGGGCGCATCGCCTTCGTCCTGCCCAAGGGTAGCTTCTGGACCCGCAATATCCAGCTCGCGGAACTGGATATCGGCACCTTCGCGCAGAAGATGTTCGAGGGGAAGCTGAAGGAGCCGGTCCAGATCAACTGCGGATTGGTCGCGTTCAGCGTGCGTCGCGGGATCGCGGCGGCCGACCCGATCCTGATCGACACGGAAAAGAGCGTGATGATCGGGCGCGGCGGCTTTTCCTTCCGCAACGAAACGCTCGACATGGCCTTCCGCGCCGATTCGAAGAAGTTCAGCGTGTTTGCCGGCCAGTCGCCGGTGGGGATCAACGGGACGTTCGCCAATCCGGGCTATGACGTGGTCAGCGATCAGCTGCTGGCGCGGGCCGGCGCCGGGCTGGGCCTTGCGCTGGTGGCGACGCCGCTCGCCGGTGTCCTCGCTTTTGTCGATGTCGGCGACGCCAAGGCGGCCGATTGCGGCCCGGTACTCAGCGCGGCGTCCGCCAAAGGCCAGCGCACCACCAGCGGCGAACAGCGTGACGATGTCGGCAAGGGCACCACCGCCAAGTCGGAGGATGGCAGCCGCTCAAAGGGCGAGCGCAAGGAACAGCGCAAGAAGTTCCTGGGGATATTTTGAAGCTGGCTCAATGCCCCCGACAGGCAAGCGCCTCGACGATTTCTTCAATCCGCGCCGGATCGCCCGCGGCGATCACCTCGCCATTGCTGCCCGCGTGCAGCGGATCGCCCTGCCAGTCGCACATGCGCCCGCCCGCGCCCTCGACCACCGGCACCAGGGCGGCGAAATCGTGCAGCTTCAACCCCGCCTCGATCACCAGGTCGAGATGCCCCGATGCGACCAGCCCGTAATTATAGCAGTCGCCGCCCAGCACCGTGCTCAGTACCGCCGAATCGACATGCTCGAACGCGTGCAGCTGGTCATCGGTGAACAAGGCGGGCGAGGTGGTGGCAAGCAGCGCTTTGGACAGCTCGCGGCAGGCGCGCGTTTCGGCGGGCTGACCATTGAACAGCGTGGTGCGCCCGGTTACGCCCAGCCAGCGCTCTGCGATGATTGGCTGGTCGATGATGCCGAGAACCGGCCAGCCATCCTCCAGCAGCGCAATTAACGTGCCGAAGATCGGCCGCCCGACAATGAAGCTGCGCGTACCGTCGATCGGATCGAGCACCCAAGTCCGCCCGCTTGTCCCATCACGCGCGGCCTCTTCCTCGCCGATGATCGCGTCCATCGGGCGTTCGGCGATGATCAACCGGCGCATCGCCGCCTCCGCCGCCTTGTCGGCGAGCGTGACCGGGGACGAATCGTCCTTGGCCTCCAGCCCATGATCGGCACGGAAATAGGGGCGGATCGCCGCGCCTGCGGCATCGGCGAGACGCTGGGCGAGATCGATATCGGCTTGACTGACTGGCATCTGCTCCGCCTAGCGGGGCACGGCCCGGATTAGAAGGCCGATCAGAACGGCAGCCAGCGGCGCTTTTCGCTGAACTTCATGTAACCGACATTGGCACCCGCACGCCAGCCGACACCCAGCCGCACCGGGATCAGCACCACATCGCCGCGGCGCAGATAGCTGGCCGAAAAGCCGCCGACGAAATACAGCCGCCCCTCGCCCGCCGGGAAGCGCTTGTAGAGCTCCTCGCTGTCGTAAAGGTTATAGACCAGCACGAACACCTTGTTGGCGTCGCCGCCCACGTCGAAGCCGACCGATGGGCCGGTCCAGTATACGTCGCGCTCGCCCTCGACCGCATGGACCATCTTACCCGATCCGTAGCGCAGCCCGACGACGACCGCGCCGGAACCTTCAGATCCGGCGATATAGGCGTTGGGTTCGCCCTGATCCTTCAGGATATCCTCGATCAACGCGGCCAATCCGGTCGCGCCCTTGCCGAACACGCCCTCGGCTTCTGACACCAGTCGACCGCGGTCGAAGGTCAGCGGTGCTTCGGGCTTGGTCAGGCCGCCGGCTTGGGCGCGGCTCTGGGCCGGGGTCTGGCCAGCGGGGGCTGCGGGTTGCTGGCCATCGGCGGGCGGCGCTTCATAAGGCGCGCCGGGATCGACCGGCTCGTCCTGCTGCGGCGTCTGCTGTCCCGGAATTGCGGTCTGGGGCCGGTCGAGATCGGCGTCGATCGCGGTATTGGGATCGACCTTCTGGATGCTCTGCGCAAGCGCGGGCGCGGCCACCAGCGAGGGCAACGCAAGCGCCATTCCGATCCAGAGCATCAACCGTCGCATAAATCCCTCCCGCAGCGTGCCATTTAGGCGTTCTGGTGGGCGGGCGGCAATGAACCAACGATGACTTGAGTCGATTTCGCGCCCAGCCGCCGCAAATCCGCCCATTGATCGCGTGGCAGACGCTCGCTATAGCGCCCGCTCGCCGCAGGCATCCGGAGACGTGGGTGAGTGGCTGAAACCAACGCTTTGCTAAAGCGTCGTACGGGGAACCGTACCGAGGGTTCGAATCCCTCCGTCTCCGCCACCGCAGCTAATCCCCTTGTTTTTGAGGGGTCTGCGGTCGTCGTTCGTTCAATCCCCACGCACGCCAGTGACCGGATGGCCTTGCTCGTTTGAATTCGCGGGATGCCTTGGCCCGGCCAGCCGACTGCGGCGCTTTCCCGACTGAAGACGCGCGCGAGTAACGGAACACCGACTAGCACAAGGCCCGGCAACGGAGGATATGCCCAACGATCACGGTGCGCGCGAGCCAGGCTGCGGTGGAACTGCCCGCCTATGCGAAGGCGTCCGCCGCCTGATGCCTGGGCTGCGCAGCCGTGACCTGCGCCGGGCGGACGACGATGCCGACCAGCTTGTCTTCATAGTCGATCGCGAAGCCGCGGCTGACGAGCCAGTCGGCGTCGGCGTGCTGTTCCGCCGGAATCGCATCGCGCGCGCGGGGTCGGTCGAGTGCGATGAGCAGGTCGCGCTGTGCCGGGGTGAGCGGGGTCATCGGGCGGAGCGCGACGGGGCGGGTGTCGAGCACCACCGCGCCGCCGTCCCGATCGAACAGCTGCAACACGGGCGGCTGGGGTCGGGCCGACGCTGCGCGCCAGTCCGCAATCGCCGTCCCCATCCGGTCCAGCAGTTCGGCATCGCCCAACAGCGGCGTCGAATAGTCACCATCGAAATGATAGGCGACATCGGCGGTGTCGATCGGCGGTGGATAGAGCGCGCGATAGCCCGGGAACGGCGTGACCGCGCCGATCCCGTTGGTCTCGTGTCCGCGATAAAGCGGGCTGAACCGGTCGATGACGATGCGGTGCATCGCATTGGGCGGATCGAGATGGGCAAGCAGCGGCATCAGCCTTGCCATCGCGGCATAGTCCGCCGCGTCCTCGCCCGGAAAACCGTAGATGATGCCCCAGGCGACGCGGATGCCGGTTGCCGCACAGTCGCGCAGCAGCGCGATATTCTGCTGCGCCGACACGCCCTTGCGCATCAGCTTGAGCACGGGCGTCGACAGCGATTCGATCCCCGGCTGAATCATCGCCACCCCGCCGCGCGCCATCGTCACCACCTCTGCGCGGGTCATGTTCGATTTGACTTCGTAGAACAGGCTCAGCCGCGGCTCGCGCTCGGCCAGGCCGGGCAGCAACTCGGTCAAATAGGAGCGCGGCATGATGTTGTCGGTCATATAGACCGCCGGCAGGCCGTCCTGCGCGATCGCGTCCAGTTCGCTCCGCATCCGCTCGGCCGGCTTGTGACGGAATGCCATCCCCTCCTCGCCATTCAGGCCGCAAAAGGTGCAATGGCTCTTCGCGCCCCACCAGCAGCCGCGCGAGCTTTCGGCGGTGATGTAGCGCGGCAGCGTGTCGGGCAGCGCGCCGGTCGCCTGCAGCTTGCGCAGCGCCGCGAAGAAATCCGCGAAGTCGGGCGTTGCGACGACGCGCATGTCGCGGATCGGCGCGCTGTGGATCACGCGCTCGCGCGGGGCGATCCCGTCGCGGAGCAACCGCGCGCAAAATTCGGGGAAGTCGATGTCGGATTCCCCGGCAAAGACATGGTCGATCCACGGAAAGGCGCGCGACAGACCCAGGCAGATCGGCCAGGCGGCATTGGCACCACCCAGCACGATGCGGATGTCGGGGGCCAGCGCCCTGACGCGCAGGGCGACCGCCGAGCACGCCATATTTTGCTGAAAGGTCGAAGACAGGCCGAGGATGCGGGGGCGCAGCGCCAGGATCTCTGCTACGATCTCGGCAATCACCGGCTCGATTGCGGGCGCAGCGGTGTCGAATACCCGCTGAACATCGGCGGTCAGCGGCTCCGGCGCGGCCAGATCGACCGCCGGCGGATAGGCGAAGTCACGGAACAGATGATCCGCGACCATCGCGCGCATCGGCGTCGCCTCGACTGCCGCATAGGCATCAAGCCCGATCCGTGCGGCGAGCGCGAGGTTGCCATAAATGATCCGGGTTGCGATGCCGCGCTGCTGACATGCCGCCTTGAGCACCGCCGTTCCGAGTTGCGGGAAGTCAACCGACGCGAACGGCGGCACGAACAGGCACAGGTCGATCCGGTCGTTTTCGCCTCTCGTCACGCGCGCCATGCCTCCCTGACGGAACGATCTGTGACACAGCCTGACCGATCAAGGAAGCACTTGAAGGGGGACGCGAAGTCGTGCGAGCAAGCGGCATGATCCGACCGGCTCCCGAACTGTCCTGGCCCCCCGTTGCGGGCGAACTGGCCATTTATGACGCGCGAGACGGGCAATATCATGTGTTGAACTTGTCGGCTGCGGCGATCTGGGTCGCGATTGCGGCGGAAACGCCGGTCGAACAGATCGCGGCGGACCTTTCCGAACGGCACGGCGTGGCGCGGGAGGCGATCTGGGCCGATGTCGATGCCTTCATCGCCGACGCGCGCCAGCGCGGGCTGCTCATTGATGCCTAAGGCTGCGGCATGAGCGGCATCGCGGGTGCCGTCTTCACCGATGGCAGACAAGTGGAGCAAGAACTGCTCGACCGCGTCGCCGGATCGACGTTCAGCCGTGGGGCCGACGGCGTCCAGAGCTGGCATGACGACCGCGCGGGCTTTGTCCGCTTCGCCCATGCCACGACGCCAGAGGCACGCGGCGAGACGCAGCCGTTCATCGGCGTAGAGTCGCAGATCGTGCTGCTGCTCGACGGGCGGCTCGACAATCGCAGCGAGCTGCTCGCGCGCCTCGGCACCGACGGTGAGCGACTGGCCGATGCCCCGGACGGGCTGATCGCCCTCAAGCTGTTCGAGCGCGAGGGGCGCGACT
This sequence comes from uncultured Stakelama sp., assembly GCA_964638925.1. Lineage (GTDB taxonomy): Bacteria > Pseudomonadota > Alphaproteobacteria > Sphingomonadales > Sphingomonadaceae > Sphingomonas. The sequence goes on from CAZWZP010000005.1 coordinate 14,263, forward strand.
TCGTCCATCGGCTGGCGGGCGATTATGCGATCGCCGCGTGGGAGCCGCGCAAACGCCGGATCGAGTTGTTCCGCTCCCCGATGGGCTGGCGGCCGTTGCTCTGGGCGTTTGACGGCACGACCTTCGGCTTTGCCACCGAGCCGCGCGCGCTGATCCTGGGGCTGGGGTTCGAGCGCAAGCTCAACGAAGGCGCGATTGGCGAGTATCTGACCGCGCGCTTTGTGTCGGAAACCGACACGCTCTGGGCGGGAATCGAGCGCGTGCCACAGGGTGGCGCAATCGCATTCGAGAATGGCAAGATATCGCGCTGGGCATGGCACGGTGGGCCGTTCGAGGATCTGTCCGACCGGCCGCTCGAAGAACATATCGAGCGCTTCAATGTTCTGTTCGACCAGTCGCTGATCGCAACGAGCCGCAGCGTCGGGCCGGTGACGGCGCAGCTGTCGGGCGGGCTCGATTCGTCGTCGGTCGTGTGTCGCGCGACCGAGTTGTTTCGCGCGGGCAAGCTCGATCATCAGGTCGGCGCCATTTCCGCGCGCTTCCCCGGTGAGCCGCATGACGAGACCGAATGGAGCAGCGCGGTCGAGGATCATCTCGGCATCACGGCCGAGGTCGTTGGCGCGCGGCGCTTCGACCCCGATGTCGCGCGGCAATGGTGCGCCGATTCCTACCAGCTACCGGTGCGGCCCAACGTGCTCGATTCGATGGGCGGCGTGCTCAAGGCGCTCCAGTCCGACGGACGCCGCGTGCTGTGGACCGGTGAGGGCGGCGACGACTGGCTCAACGGATCGCTCGCGCATTGGCCCGACCGCTTCCTGGCCGGGCGCTGGGGCAAGCTGTTCCGCCATGGCGCGGAGCTGTGGCCGGATTCGCCCTGGCATGTTCAGGCGCGTCGAACGCTGCACAGCACGCTCCTGCCCATCATCAGCCGCAAGCATCGCGAGGCGCTGCTGACCCCGCATCTCGACTTCCGCCTCGACCGGCCCGACTGGGTTCGGCCAGAGTGGATGGAGCGGATCGGCCTTGTCGATCGCTGGCACCAGAAGATCGCGCGCACCGGATTGCGCGGCATGGATCAGCAGGCGCGCTACAGCGTCTTTTCGCTCGGGCGGCGCTACACGATGATCGACAGCGTGCTCGCCTTTGCCGAAAACCACGGGGTCGAGGTGCGCCACCCGCTGCACGACCGGCGGCTGACCGACTTCTTCATGGGTGCGGGCGGCGAGCATCTGCGCAAGTTCAACACGCGCAAATTCCTGCTGCGCGAGGCGATGAAGGGCACCTTGCCCGAGAAAATCCGCCAGCGCCGCACCAAATCCTATTTCGTGTCGCACCAGGTCGACGCGATCGGCGAATTGCTGCGCCAGAAGCCGGTGCATGAACTGACTGCGGTCAAGCTCGGCTGGGTGGTGCCGGAGAAGATCGCGGCGATGCACGCACCGTTCGAGGCATGGCGGCAGGCGGGCGGACAGGGGCCGATTCCCGACGGAGCATGGGGGCCGGTCTGGTTCACGCTTGCCACCGATATGTGGCTGGAGCATGCGTTCGGGCTGAAGGCGTAAGGGTGAAGACATGGTGCAGGCGGTGACGATCGACGCGACGACAATGCTGCGACGCAAGGCGGCGGTGGTCGGCGCGGATGTTGCCGATGACGCGATCCTGCTCGACATCGATTCGGGCTATTTCTTTCAGCTCAACCGCACCGCTGCCAAGATCTGGGCGTTGGTTGAGGAGCCGCAGACGCTGGGCGCGCTGACCGAGCATATGGCCGCCAGCTACAAGGTCGATGCCGAAATCTGTCGCAGTGACGTGACCGAGTTCGTCGCAGACCTGATCGAACGCGGCGTGCTGGAGATCGCAGCCTAGAGTCGGGCGCGATAGATCCAGCAATTCACGGCGAACCGCGAATCCGCGAAGTCGCCGGACGGGCAGCGCACCGGCATCACCTCATGCGGTCCCCAGGACGGAAACACGACCAGGCTGTTGTCGTCCGGCGCGATGTCGAGCCCGGCATCACCGGCCTTGGCACCAAGACGATGCAGGCGCAGCGCACCCCCGTCGAACCCGCGCGGCTGGCGGTGGAAATAATAGACCGCGCTCAGCATCCGATCACCCCGCGCGACCTGGTTGCTCGCATAGGTATCGGTGTGGAGCGTGAAATGCGCGCCGTCATTATGCGCGGCCAATTCCAGCTCGACCTCGCTCGTGACGAAGGGCGTCGCGCGTAGCGCAGCCGACCAGCGCGGCGCCGCTTCGCGTAGCCGGGTATCGAGCACCGACGCCAGCGGGCCGAGGTCGCGCAGCGTCAGTGACCGCCGGATATCGGGATTGACCACGCCGCGGATCAGCTGCGCGGGCACGAACCGCGCGGAATTTGCCAGCGTCCAGTCGAGCAGCGCGGCACGGGTCGGCGCGTCCAGAAACGCGTCGAAGCGCAGATAGGGAAGGATCGGGGCAGCCATTATGCGCGCCGCACCGGCATCGCCCGCTCGCGCAGATAGCGCAGCACCATCGCCTCGCTCGCACTATCCGCCTGGCGTCGCATCCGCGGCGTCTGCGGCTCGGCATCGCTGCTTAGATGGCGCAGCACTGCGCGCACCGTCGCGGCATAATCGGCGGTCAGTGCCTCGTAGGTCAGGCTGTGCGGCGTCGCGCCCATTGCCGCAAACAGGTTGCGGAAATGGCCGTGACAGAAATCCGAATAGCTCATGATGCGCTCGATCCGTTCGACGTCGAACGGTGCCGTGGCGGGCACCATATCGTGCGTCGTGCCGGGGATCAATCGCCAGCGCCCGGTCTCAATCGCCAGCACTGCCGAGACCGCCTGCCGCAACTTGTCCTCGCGCCAGAGGTGGATGAGGCTGGGGTTGGGGAACAGCCGTGCGACATGGCCTGCCAGCGCCGCGTAATAATCGGCGGGTGAATCGGCGGGCGGCACATTGGCGAAACGCTCCAGCGCCGGGTCCGCGTCGCGCGCAATCTCCTCGATATCGCGCCAGAACAGCTTCACCCCCAGCGTCCCCTCGGGGCTGGTGCGGTGGCGGTTCACCGCAGCGCTCAGGCTGACAAAGTCGGGCGCATCCCAGCGGCGCGCAAAGGATGGGCGAAAGCCGGCGTGGAAATATTCGAGCGGACAGCCGAGCCCGCCCGCGAAATAGAGCGCTTCGCCAAGCAGGGTGCTGCCCGATCGCGGATGGGTGCAGAGCAGCACGGTGCGCCGCGGCGGCCCCTCCCATGCGGGATAGTCATGGGCGGCAGATGCCAGGTCATAGGGCGCAACACGCCTTGCACGATCGGAGGACTCCGTCATCGCGCGGTGCATTCAGTCAACGGATTATCCCGGATGCCCCGCGCCGATGAAGCGCGGGGACGTCGCCCGGATCAGGGCGTCAGGTTGCTGATGCCGTCGGTCGGGCGATAGGAAATACCCTCGGCGGCCTTTGCGGGAAGGAAGCTGGCGATCTCGGGCTTCACCCATTCCTCGGTCTCCGCCGGGGCGACGGTCTGCTCGTTCTGCGGAAGCTGTTCCATGATACCCACCTTTATTTGAGCCCTAAGGCTATCACTCAAACCAGTACGAATCAATCCGATACCCATAGTCGAACACGGTCACGCTCATGTGCGCCGCCGATCGTTACGATATCGTTCTTTTCCGTATCGACCGGTTCTGGGAACCGCCACAGCAGCGCCCCCCAACAAGACGCCGTCCCCGATTCCGGGCGATTCTCGTACCGCCCGACCGCATCCATCTCCAACGCGATCCATTGGACGATTCCGTCGATCCGGCCCCCGTGTGAGGAAATGTCGAATTCGCGGCGCTCGGGCTTGCGTGGATCGGCGGTAGCGAAGTCGAAGCTGAACAGATCGATCGGCTCACTGCACAGCGCGACCTGATCCATCCCAACGCGGATCATCTCATTCGGCGCGGCGAGGCGGTTGAACGCGCTGAGGTCGAACCCGCTCGCTTCGCCGAGGCGTGGCGCGCGGTCGCGCAGGTCGCGAGCGAGCGCAACGCGGATCGTGCCGCACGGGGGGATGACCACGCCATTGGGGGCAAGCAACCGTGCGACTGCATCCTCATGCGCGCCAAGCACGCCTTCGCTCAACAGGTCGTTGCTGACGATCTCCGACACCAGAATATCGGCCAGTCCGCCCATGTCGCGGGTCGGATCGAGGTCGGTCGAATGCTTGTTCACCACGGTTACACGGTCGGCATAGCCGTTCGCCGCGATCACATCGCGCGCCGCCGAGGCGATGGCGGCATCGGCCTCGCACGTCACCACCGTCGCGCCCGCCCGCGCCGCCATCATCGCCAGCAACCCGGTGCCGGTCCCGATCTCCAGCACGCGACATCCGGGGCGGATGGCGCGGAGCAGCGCTTGTTCATAGGCATCGTTGCGCACCCGGTCGCGCGGGATCACGAAATGCCAGCTGAATACCCCATCGCTCAAGATCTCGTTGGCGATGACCCCGGCCTCGCCAGTGCCGCCGGTCATCGCATGGACCTGTTCCGCGAGTGCGATTGCGCGCACCCGGTCGCCCGCCGCGATCATGTGGCGCGCGATGGCGATCAGCGCGCGGGGATCGTCCGACGCCTTGGGCAACAGGGCAGAGAGCAAGGCAATACGATCGGTCATCGTCCTGCGTTAGCCGATAGCGACCTTTGCGCAACCATCGTCTGCCAGCAGCGGGCGGAGCAGCGACTCGACCCGCGGCAGCGCGATATAGTCGCTGGGATAGACCAGCCGCCAGGCGGGGCGGTTCAGTAGCACGTCGCGCAGTCCCGACACGGCGTGAACGCGCTCCTGAACGCTCGTGCCGGCCGGGTTGAAGTGGATGATCTGCGGCACGATCAGCGCCATGGCCTCGGCAATCTCCAGCCGTTCGAGGCGCGGTTCGACCACGTCCGCGCGACGATCCAGGAACACCAGCGCGCGCAGCGGCACCAATGGCGGCGGATCGCTCGCCGCGACCGGCGAGCGTCCTTTGCCGGTCGCACTGGCCAGCGGAATGCTGTCATCAGGTGACAGCGCCAGCCCGTCGCGCGATTCGGGCCACAGGCACACGGTCTTCGCCCCGGCACCCAGCATTGGTGCGTCCGGGTTCCATAGCAACGCAGTGTCGTCGCCCAATATCTGCCAGCTGCCCTGCACCGTCAGCGCCGCGCACAGCGTCGATTTGCCCGCGCCCGACCGCCCGATCAGCAGCATCCCGCCGCCATCCTGCAAAAGCGACGCGGCATGGACCGCAATCGCACCTTGCAGCATCGGGACGCGGGTCAGCACGCGGCGCAACAGCACCTCGATCGTTGCCGGTGCGGGCGGCAGCACATCGACGACCAGGGTCATGGCGCGTCCATCGCGGTCGATCAGGAAGCTGCCGTCGAAGCGCGACCGGATCAGCCAGCGCCCGTCCTTTTCGCCGATCCGCATACGATAGCCATTGTGCCATTCGTAATCGACCGCATCATGCGCCAACGGCGCGCAGGGCACGACGTTCAGCTCGACGTCGCCGGCCCAGCCATCCTCCGTCTCGCCTGCGGGAACCAGGCTGGGCAGTTCGATGGAGGACCTGACCCGAAGGCCGCCAAAGCTGTATAAATGGATCACGATGCTCTGTCTGGTCTGATTATCGCAGGCGGCGGATCGCCCAGCCGAACGGGCGGATCAGCGGATACATCCAGTCGAGCCGACTGGGTAGCGCGAATGCGGCACGGTCCTGCGGCGAGCTCAGATCCCACGCCAGCTGGCGCCGCCAGAACTGCCGTGTCGGCTTCATCGCATAGGTGATCGCCCGGCTCCACACGCTACCCGCGATGAAGCGGCGCACCGAGTTGCGCGGTTGCGTCTCGTACCAATTCGGCCCGTCATGGAATTGTGCGACCAGCCGGTTGAGCAGCCGCACGTCGATACGTCGTTTCCCGCGCGTCAGCACTTCAGCGGGAACCTGTCGCGTCAGCCAGTGATGCATCACCCAGCCGACATGCAGCATCATGCCTTCGAGTCCGAGCGGCACGGCATCGTCGCGCGCCTTGTCCCACGCGTCGCGGCTGTCCAGTACCGCCGCCAGATCGACCAGCCACAGCAACCGCTGCCACCCATGCCGGATGCCGTGCACCGCTAGATAGACGGGCAACCGCCGTCGCGCCATCGCGGGCACCGCCAGTCCGGCGACCGTCACCATCTCGCGCTCCGCCCACAATGTCTCGAAGTCCCACGGCAACAGCGCATGATTGTCGCATAGCCGATCGTGCAGCTCGACCAGAATCCGGCTATCGCGATGCACCCAACCGCTTTCCTTGGGCGGTTCGCCGACTAGCGTTTCTGCGGGCGACGCATGGATCGGCAGTCCATAGCCCAGCTCCCGCAGGATCGTCTCGGCATCGCGGGTCCGCGCGCGCTCGACCATGACATCAATGTCGCGCCCGCCCCGGGCGACCGGATCGCGATGCAACTGGATCGACAGCACAATCCCCTTGATGAACAAATGACGGATCCCCGCCGCGTCGAGCGCGCGGGCGATCCGCACCAGCTCCCGCAGCCGGTTCATCACGCCGACGACATGCGCCTTATGCTCCGATTCGAAACCTTGGAGTATTGCTGAAGGGGCCGCGTCATTTCGCAGCAGCACGGGCACGGCAAGCCCAACCAGGCCGTGATGCGCAAGGCCGCAATGAACGATGTGCCAGTCGCCGACTTGCGTCATCGCACGACGCAACTGCGTGTTCGAAGCATCGCGCCGGCCAATCATCCGCGCCGCAGCAAAGACGTAGCGCAACTCTGGCGAGACGTTGGGCAGGGGGGCTTCCTCACTTTTTCTGTCCCAAGTCGCGAACCCAAACATCATCTACCCCAGTCACGGGTGGAGATACCCGTACAGCTGATGTCTAGCGTGGTGCTACGCTGCACACCACTTGGGCTTTCGCATCTAGTCAAAGCGTAGCCATCACGGCGAAAATGGCCAGCGCACCGAGGTCTGCGCCAAAGACTTGTCAGCGATCGGGACAAGTGGATTGAGGGGGTGGGGAAAGTCTGTCACCGTCCTCCTTCATCCCTGGGGGGCATGGATGGCGGACCGTTTGCAATATGCAGGCTATCGGGCGTTCATCAGCTACAGCCACCGGGATCGCCGGGAGGCGCGGTGGCTGCATCGTCGACTCGAGGCCTATCGCATTCCAAAACGGCTGGTCGGAACGGTGGGAAGGCGCGGTTCCGTCCCGGCGCGTCTTGCCCCGATCTTTCGCGACCGCGACGAGCTTCCTGCGTCCGAAAGCCTGAGCGAGACGGTCCGATCCGCGCTTGATGCCTCCGATGCACTGCTGGTGCTCTGCTCGCCCGCCGCTGCCGCGTCGCAATGGGTGGGCCGCGAGATCGCGACCTTCAGGCAGCTCCACCCCCATCGCCCGATCTTCGCTGCGATCATTTCGGGCGAGCCGGGTCCGTGCTTCCCGCCCGAACTGCTGCGTGCCGCGGCCCAGCCTGCGGTCGAGCCGGCGGCGGCCGACCTGCGGCGACAGGGAGACGGGCGGCGGCTGGGAGTGCTCAAGCTTGTCGCCGGGCTTGCCGGGCTGGGTCTCGACGAACTCGTTCAGCGCGACAGCCAGCGGCGGCTGCGAAGCGTGATGGCCATCACGGTCGCGGCGCTGCTCGGGATGTTAGCCATGGGGTTGATGACGATTTCGGCGATAGCCGCGCGTGCGGAGGCGGAGCGCCAGCGCGTCGAGGCGGAGGGACTGGTGGAATTCATGCTGACCGATTTGCGCGACAATCTGCGAAAGGTCGGCCGTCTCGACGCGATGAGCGCCGTCAACGAGCGGGCGCTTCGCTATTATGGGCAAAGCAGGCTGGCGGACCTTCCCGACGAGTCGCGGATCCGCCAAGCCCGGATCCTGCAGGCGATCGGCGATGATTATCTGGTTGCCGACCGCCCCGACAAGGCGCTTGCCGCGTTTCAGCAGGCGCGGGCGACGACGCAGGCGCAGGTCGATGGCGGCCCGGTCACATCGGGCCATTTGCTCGCGCATAGCAAGAGCCTCATGGGCCTTGGTCGGGCACATGAAGAGATGCGCGACTGGCCCCAGGCGCGGGCCTACTATGTGGAGGCCGCTGCGGTGGCGGATCGGCTGGTCGAGCAGGAACCTGCCAACCCCGATCACCTGATGAAGGCCGCTGCCGCCGCGATTAACCTCGGCAATGTCCAGTTCTACGGTCTTGAAGACCCGCGGACGGCTGAGCAATCCTACCAACGTGCGCTGGGCCTGCTGGCGCGCGCGCTGCGGCTGAGGCCAGGCGATGAGCATATCCTGCTGAGCCAAGCGAACGCCTATGCTTACCTCGCCGACAGCTATTATGAACGGTCGCTCTGGACCGTCGCCTGCCAGGCGCGTTTGCGGCAGCACGCGATCATCGCGCCGTTGGCGCACGCCAGTCCCGATAATCTCGATGTGGTGTTCCGGCTTGCAGCGGCACGCCGGGGGCTGGCGCTGTCCCTGCACGAATGCGGCCAGGCGGACGCGGCACGGACGCGCTTGCAGCAGGCGCGCGATGCGACGCAGTTGCTGGTGCGGCGCGATCCGGGAAATCATGACTGGCTGGCTCTCAAGAAAAGACTTGAGCAGGATTGGGCCGGTCTCGACCGGAGTCGAAACTGATCACGGGCATAAATCGACAGTAATGGCCGGGCGCGGCCGGTTCCGATGACGCGGCAACAGAAGGATATGACAATGAACCAGCAGGAACAGGATACGAAGAGCCCGCACGCCGAATTGACACCGCTGCGGTGCGCCTATTTTCACTATGTGACGCCGGGATCGACATTGGCGAGGCATCATCATGGCTTTGTCGAAACCTATGTGATGCAGGAAGGGGCAATCGGGGAGAGCGACAAGCTGGAACAGCTGATCCCGGTCTGGGCGCAAAAGGTGAAAAATGGCGAGATTGACCCGGCGGGCTGGGCTTTTGGCGATGTGCGGTGGCGGCGCGAGAGCTATCTGGTCGTGGTCCTCGATGCGCCGGGCTTCAAGTTCGGCAACGCGAATGCTCTCACAATCACCGATGGTGACCATACCTTTGGGAAGAAACAGCTGATCGATATCATGTGTGATGACGGTACGGCGATGCAGGCGATCTATTGCATTAATCACTTCAAAAATAAGGTGGACGGTAAACCGCTCCCCGATGGAAAGAGCGAGCAGTTCAAGATCAAGCTAGACATCACCCCCGTCACTCCTGCCGGGGCGGACACGGTGAAGATGGTCACCCACGACGATGTCGGGACAAATATTGGTCCGCGGCGTCCGTGACCCAATCGAACGGCATGATGGGTGGGGCCAGCGTGTTGTGAGCGGTACGGAGCTCGCTACCATTGTCGCACTCGCCCGGGCCGGGGCGCTTGACGAGGCGTTGCGCCGGTTTGAGGCGATGGATGCCGATCCGGACGATCCTGCGGCGCTGATCGTCCAGGGGCGGTTGCTCAAGGACCAGGCGGCGCGGGCGGCGGCGGGAGAGCGTCGCCGGCTCTATGGTGAAGCCGCCGCTGCCTATGCCCGGTCCGCACAGCTTCGGCCCGCCACCTATCCGCTAATCAATGCCGCAACGCTCACCGCACTCGCCGGTGACACCCATCGCGCATGTACGCTGGCAGAAGAGGTGCTGCGCAGCATCGCCGCGCATCCCGACGAGCCTGAAACGCCCTATTATCGCGCTGCCACGGTCGCGGAGGCGCTGCTCCTGTCTGGCCGAGAGGCTGCGGCGCGAACCGCGCTCGCCGAGGCGATCAGCGTGGCACCACAGGCGTGGGAGGATCACGCGACCACGCTGCGCCAGTTCGGGATGATCCTGGCGGCGCAGGGGCGCGATACTGGATGGCTCGACGCGCACCGGCCGCCGCGTTCGCTCCATTTCGGGGGGCATATGGCGTTCGACGCGACGATTGAGCGTAGGCCGCTTCTCGATCAGGCGATCCGCGCGCACCTGGATGCGGAACGGGTCGGCTTCGGCTATGGGGCGCTGGCCGCAGGTGCAGATATTATCGTCGCCGAGCATATCCTCGCGCATGGCGCGGAGCTGCACGCGATCCTCCCCGGCGGCCCAGCGCAGTTCGCCGCCGCCTCAGTGGACCCGTGCGGCATGGCATGGCACCGCCGCTTCGCTGCGTTGCTTGCCCGCGCGACGACCGTGCGCGCACTCCGGCCGCTGGAAGTCGTGCCGACCGCACATGCGTTCGGGATAGCGAATGACATCGCGATGGGGGCTGCTGCAATGAACGCTCGCCGGCTGGAGAGCGAGGCGATCCAGTTGCTGATCGTCGATGACGCCAATAGCCGCGGATCGGTCCGCAACGCGACGGAAGCTGCGCGACAGGTCTGGGGCGCGGCGCGTCGCCGCCAGTATCTGGTCGAAGCGCCGCGCGAGATTCCCCGTGACACGGATGGTCGGGGCCACGCACAGCCCGGACAGGCGCTCGCGGTGGTTGCAATTGCGCCCGCCCGCGCGACCGATGCGGTGGAACCTTGGCTCGCGGCGCTCCACATCGCGCTTGCTGAGGGGCGGCGGCCTCTTGCCGGGCCTTACTGGTCGGACGGCTACATCCTCGTCGCGATGGCTGGGTTGGACAAGGCGGCCGAGCTTGCCGTTCGGCTGGCGGGGCAGGGGCACCGGGTCGGTGCCGACTATATTGTCGCCCGGCCGTTTCTCGACCCCTTTTCGGGCGATACGCGATTGCCGACCGATGCGCATGGCGCTGCAGAGGCCGCTGCGCGATCGACGCCAACGGGATCGGCGTGCGTTACCGAAGACTTTGCAGCCGCGCTGGAGGCCAGGAACCTCAGCATGATGCAGATCGAATTTGTCGGCGAACTCGACGTGCGGGACGGGAGCGCGCCGCTCGGCCTCTATGCGCTCAAATGACGAGTGCCTCGAGCCGGTGCGGTGCCACTACCGTCAGCGATGCGGTATCGCGGCGGATGATGCCCCGACGCTCAAGCGCGCTGACCGCGCGCGAGGCAGTTTCGCGGGTGGTCGCGACCCGCAGGGCGAGTTCGGCGATCACCGGCGCGGGGGTGAGGCGGCCATCGGGCGTGCGCCGCGCCTCGCGCAGCAGTTCGGCATAGACCCGCCCGAACGCGGACAGCGCGGCACGTTCGTAAAAGCGACCGGCGATCGCGCGAAGCCGTGTCGCCAGCATACGCGAAAGCGCCAGCCCGATCGCGCCATGTGACTCCGCCAGCCGGGCGAGTTCGCTCGCTTCGAGCATGAAGGCCGCAACCTCCTCCACGGCCAGGACATCCGCATCCTGCCGGACAGCCTCGACCTCGCAGATCGCGCCGAACAGGTCGCCGCGGTGATATTCATGGACGAGCACGACCTGTCCGTCCGCTGTATAGACGATCGCGTGCGCGCGCCCCAGCAGGAGCAGAAAGGCGGTCGCGACGGCATCTCCCTGACGAATCAGGGTGGTTTGCCCGGGAAATCGTCGGACATGGCCCTTGGCCATAATGTGCTGAGCCAGTTCCGGGGGACATGCAAAGACCTGCGCGACGAGCGCTGCGACAGGTTCCCGATCACTGGCTGCGGCCTCGCTCACGGTGCGATAGGAACCCAAAGCGGAGCGCTTGGCAACCGCGAGCGGCGCTGCGACCCGCTTCAGGCAATCGCGGGCAGCTTGTCGAGATATTTGTCGAGCGTCAGCGGATACGCGCGCACGCGGATGCCGGTCGCGTTGTACACCGCATTGGCGACCGCCGCGCCCGGACCACAAATGCCGAGCTCGCCGACGCCCTTGGCCTTGAGCGGCCCAATCACCGGGTCGAGTGTGTCGAGGAAGATGCAGTCCTGATGCGGAATATCGGCATGGACCGGCACTTCGTAACCGGCCAGATCATGATTGACGAACAGGCCGAAGCGCTTGTCGACCGCCAGTTCCTCCATCAGCGCGGCGCCCGCCGACATCACCATCGCCCCGATCACCTGGCTGCGTGCCGAGAGCGGGTTGAGGATGCGACCCGCGTCGCACACGGCGAGCATCCGGCGGATCCGCGTTTCGCCGGTATAGGCGTCGACCGCGACCTCCGCGAAGTGCCCGGCATAAGTGCCGACGTCGTAATCGCGCTTGAACGCGCCGTAGCTCATCTCGCCTTCGGCCGACATCGCCCCGGCATCGGTGAGCGCGATGGTGCGATTGCCGAGCTTGATCTTGCCGTCCTCGAACACCGCGCTGTCGCCATCGAAGCCAAGCTTTTCACCGATCGCGCGGCGCAGCACGAGGCAGGCGGCATAGACGCCGGCAGTGGCGCTCGCCGCGCCCCATTGCCCGCCCGACCCCGCGGCCACGGGGAAATCGGAATCGCCCAGCTCGACCGACACGTGATCGAGCGGCACGCCCATCGTCTCCGCCGCAGTCTGCGCGATAATCGTGTAGCTGCCGGTACCGATATCGGTCATGTCGGTCTGGACGGTAATGCGTCCGTCCGCGTCCAGCTTGATCCGCGCGGCCGATTTCATCGTCGGTGCGCCGCGATAGCCGGCGGCGACGCCCATCCCGATCAGCCAGCGCCCCTCGCGCGTGACACCGGGCTTGGCATTGCGCTTGCTCCAGCCGAAGCGCGCAGCACCTTCGCGCAGGCAGCGGGTGAGGTGACGGTCGGAAAAGCGCCGCTGCGGATTGCTCGGCACCGTCTCCGGCTCGTTGCGGATGCGCAGTTCGATCGGATCGATGCCGAGCTTTTCGGCGAGCTCGTCCATCGCGACTTCCAGCGCCATATGCCCCGGCGCCTCGCCCGGCGCGCGCATCGCATTCCCCTCGGGCAGGTCGAGCGTCGCGATATAGTTGGCGGTCAGGCGGTTGGCCCCGGCATAGAGCTTGGGCGTCTGCAGCGTCCCGTTCTCGCCATCCTCGCCATTCAAATTGCCGGACCAGTTTTCATGCGCAATCGCGGTGATGCGCCCGTCCTTCTCGGCACCGATCCGCAGCCGCTGGATGGTCGCGTGGCGGTGGGTGGCGTTGTTTGCCATCAGCGGGCGCTGCATCGCGATCTTGACCGGTCTCCCGGCCGCCTTGGCACCCAGCGCCGCGAGCACGGCGTCGGCGCGGACGAACAGCTTTCCGCCGAACCCGCCCCCGATATAGGGCGAATCGACGCGGATATTCTCCGCCGGGATACCCAGGATCTGGCTCATCGACCGCTTGGCCCAGTTGATCATCTGGTTCGATGTCCAGATCGTCAGCCGTTCGCCCTCCCATGCCGCGATGGTCGCGAACGGCTCCATCATCGCATGGCTTTCGTCGGCGGTGTGATAGCGTGCGTCGAGCTTGACCGGGGCCGAAGCGAACGCCGCCTCGAAATCACCTTGTGTCCTGCGGTCCGGCCTGTCGCCGCTGCCCTTGGCGAGGGGTGCGTCGGGCGCGGCTTTTGCGAGGTCGAATGCGCCCTCGACCCGGTCATAGCGGGTCTGGATCAACGCGGCAGCGGCGCGCGCCTGCTCAAACGTTTCGGCGACCACGCAGGCTATGGCCTGATGATAGTGCACAATCTCGCTGCCACCGAACAACGGCGCATTGTTGAACTGCGGCTTGCCGACCGGCTTGGTTTCCGGTGCGGCGACGATTGCGAGGACACCCGGCGCGCTTTTGGCGGCGCTGGTGTCCATCGACGTAATGCGTCCCTTGGCGATCGCCGATCCGACGATGAAGCCATAGGCCTGGTTGGCGGCGACGTCGTGGCGCTCGGCAGCATAGGGGGCGGTGCCGGTGGTCTTGAGCGGGCCGTCGATGCGCGGCGTCGATTTTCCGACGATTTTGGCGGTGTCGAACAAATTGGTCCCGGCCGGGGCGTTGAACTCCATCGGTCAGCTCCTCGCATCGGCAAGCACGCCCGCGAGCGTGCGCTCGGCAAGGGTGATCTTGAACTTGTTTTCTTCGGTCGGGCGGGCATCGGCAAAGGCGCGGGCGACGACCGCGCGCGCGCCCTTGGGCAACAGCCGGTCGGCCTCTTCGACCCTCCACGGCTTGGGCGCGACCCCGCCAAAGGCGACCCGGCCGGTGCCGTCCTTCTGCAGCACCGCCGCGACCGACAGCAGCGCGAAGGCATAGGAGCTGCGGTCGCGCACCTTGTGATAGACGTGCTTGCCGCCAAGCGGTTTGGGCAGTGTCACCGCCGTGATCAGCTCGCCCGGCTCAAGCGCGGTTTCGATATGCGGGGTGTCGCCCCACAGGCGGTGGAACTCGGCGATCGGGATCGCGCGGGTCGTGCCATCGGGCTTTACCGTTTCGACCGCAGCGTCGAGCACGCGCAGTGCCACCGCCATGTCGCCAGGATAGGTGGCGATGCACGCATCCGACGTGCCGATCACGCCCAATTGCCGCGAAAAGCCGCCGATCGCGCCACAACCGCTGCCCGGCTTGCGCTTGTTGCAGGGGAGGTTGGGGTCGTAGAAATAAGGGCAGCGGGTGCGCTGGAGCAGGTTGCCGCCGGTCGTCGCCTTGTTGCGCAGCTGGCCCGACGCGCCGGACACGATCGCGCGGGTCAGCACGGCATAGTCGCGCCGTACGCGCGTGTCGGAGGCGAGCGCGGTGTTGCGCACCATCGCGCCGATGCGCAGCCCGCCATCGTCGGTCGCCGCGATCGTGTCGAGACCGAGATGGTTGACGTCGATCAGCTGCGTCGGTGCCTCGATCTCCAGCTTCATCAGGTCGAGCAAATTGGTGCCGCCCGCGATAAAGCGCGCACCCTGAACGCGCGAGGCCATCGCCGCGGCCTCAGCGGGCGAGCTGGCGCGGGCATAGCTGAACGCCTTCATGCCTTGGCTCCTGCAACGTCCGCCATTGCCTCGGCGATGTTCGAATAGGCACCACAGCGGCACAGATTGCCGCTCATCCGCTCGCGCATCTCGATGTTGGTGGCGCGGGGCTTGGCGGCCACATCCTTCTGGACATGGCTGGGGATGCCGCGCTTGATCTCATCGAGCACCGCGACCGCCGAGCAGATCTGCCCCGGCGTGCAATAGCCGCACTGATAGCCGTCATGCTTGATGAAGGCCGCCTGCATCGGGTGCAGATTGTCGGGCGTGCCCAGCCCTTCAATCGTCGTCACCCTATCGCCCTCGTGCATCACCGCCAGTGTCAGGCAGCTGTTGATCCGCTCGCCATTGACGATGACCGTGCACGCGCCGCACTGGCCATGGTCGCAGCCCTTTTTCGTGCCGGTCAGCTTGAGATGCTCGCGCAGCAGGTCGAGCAGGGTGGTGCGAACGTCGAGATCGACCTCCTGCAGTGTGTCGTTAATGGTAAGCCTGACGTGCATGGTGTTCTCCGCTGCGGGAAGATGGGCCGCTGTTGCGGCCCGGACCTGACTTGCGGCCACGCCGGCTGCGCCCGCTGCCAGCACACCACGGCGGGATAGGTTGAGCAAGTCCCGGTCGTGCATCGGTCCACGGTCCTCCATTGTGCGCATATGGCAGCGTAACGCGCTGCACCGCCGGATGGTAGCAAGCGTGCAACCGGAATGCGCCCGCAAACGATCTGATCGCTGTCGGTGGGGCGGCAATCCACCATGGGAATACCGTGCATGGCTTTGGAACGCCCGCTGCCAATGCGCGCCGATCGTGCGTTTCCGACTCGCAAACGTCATCGTCCGCTGGCATCCGGGTGCGCGATGCGAAGCCTGATCCTCCTCGGCACCGTCACGCTGGCGCTGCCCGCTGCGGCGCAGTTGCGCGCCATACCCACCCAGCCCGATTCGGAGGCTGCGGCGCTGCGCGGGGTCGAGGTGATCCTCATCAACGAAGGCACCACCCCGCTGGCGGCAGAGGGGCCACGGTCGATCGAAGTGACGGCCGCCGACGGAACCCGCCTGGTGCTCGAACGTCTGCCCGCCCCCGCCGCGACGATTCAGCCAGGCGGCTTTGCCAAGGCGCGCTACGTACCCACCGGCTATGCGGCACGACCGGCGCGCAGGCCGCTGCCGGGCGCGCCCTTGCCGGACGGGGTCGGGGCACCCTGGACCGAGAACGCGCCCGCCACCACGCCGCAGACCGCCGACGCGGGCGAGCGCGAACTGCCCACGGCTTCCGGTACACGCGCCGGGTTTCTCGACCGATTCAGCCCGCACGAGCCGGTCTATGGTGCCTTTGGACTTGGCGATTCGGGGGGCAAGCTGCAATTCAGCTTCGCCTTCCAGCCGATCGGCGGGGAGGGGGCGTTCAGCCATCTGCGCTTCGGCTATACCCAGACGATGTTCTGGCGGCTCGATCTGCCGTCCGGTCCGTTCACACACACCACCTATTCGCCTGAGGTCTATGTCGAGCGCGCGGTTGATCCGAGCGCGACGATCGGCCTTGGCTGGCGGCATGATTCGAACGGAGAGGGGCCGGCCACCTCGATTGATTCGAACCGCATTTTCCTGCGTGCGACCAAAGCATTCGACCTTGGCGATGGCTGGCGCGCGGAGGTGACGCCGCAAGTGTGGGCCTATGTTGGCAAGCAGGGCGTTGCCCCCGATCTCGACCGTTATTGGGGCAATGGCGCGTTGGGCCTTGCTCTGGTCAAGCCCGACAGCCTCAAGCTGGCGCTCACCGTGCGCGGCAGCCCCGATAGCGGACGTGGCGCGGCCGAGTTGTTCGCCTCTTACCCGCTCGCGCGGCTCGACGGCGATCTTGGCTTCTATCTCTTCGCTCAGGGCTTTACAGGCTATGGCGAAGCACTGGACGATCATCGTCGCCGTGCTACCCATGCCCGGATCGGGATCGCCCTGACCCGCTAGTTACACCCGGGCGACCTTGTTGGAGAGACCCATGCGCCTGAAGCTCGCTCTTGCCGCCCTGATCCTGCCGCTGACCATGCCCGCCAGCGCTGCGCTCGCGCCGGGGGCCAGGGCACCCGACTTCAAGGCGCAGGGCGCGATTGCCGGGCGCAACTTCACCGTCCATCTCGCGCAGCAGCTGAAGAAAGGGCCGGTCGTGCTCTATTTCTTCCCTGCGGCCTTCACCCCGGGGTGCAGCGCAGAGGCGGCGGCATTCGCTGCGGCGATCGACGATTTCAAGGCGGCGGGCGCGACGGTGATTGGCATGTCGGCTGACCCGGTGGACAAGCTGCGTGAGTTTTCGGCCAAGGATTGCGCCGGCAAGTTCGCGGTTGCCAGCGCCAGCCCGGCGGTGATCCGTGGCTATGACGTTGCGCTGGGCCGCCAGATTCAGGGCCGCGATGCGACCAACCGGACCAGCTATGTGATCGCGCCGGACGGCAAGATCATCTACGCGCACAGCGACCTCAGCCCTGCCGATCATGTCCGCAACACGCTTGCTGCGGTGCGGGATTGGCGGGCGAAACGGACGCGCTGAACCCCGGATCGGGTAACCCGTTTCACCGGATATTAGCAGTTTCGGGATTAGGTGCAGTCGTGAAACGGATTGGCGCGCATCGGGTGCGCACCATGGGACTCGGAGGAAGGCGTTGGTGAGGCTGGCGAGGGCGTCACGTGCAGACGGTGCCGTTGATCCGGCGCGTCAGCTGTACGAACGCATCGGCACATTCCTGTTCGACCAGCGGCTCGAACCGAGCCCGGCCAACTTTGCCTTTGCCTGGCACCTGCTCCACGATCCCGACGGCCCGCTCGCGCGTGCCGTGGAAAATCTGACCGAGGGCGGCGTGCGGCTGACCCAGCGCGATATTGAATCGCTCGGCTGCGAACCGCCTGCCAGTGCCGCCAAGGCCCGCGAAAAGGTCGACGGCCTTGTTGCCAAGACGCAGATGCAGGTTGAGGGCTTTCAGGACATGGTCCAGGCGATGCGCGCCGAGACTGCCGGCTTCGGCCGCGACCTCGCCGCCAGCGCCGATGCGATTCGCCGTTCGGGCGATGGGCCGCATAGCGGTGTGCTCGAAGAAGTGTCGCGGATTACCGGGGCCATGCTCGAACGGGTCCACCGCGCTGAATCGCAGCTGGAAAGCGCGACGCGGGAGGCGAGCGAATTGCGCAGCGCGCTCGAAGAAGCGCGCGACAATGCCCGGCGCGATGCACTGACCCAGCTGCCCAACCGGCGCGCCTTTGAAGAGGCGTTCAGCGCGCAGCAGGCAACCGGCGCGCGGCTGTGCGTAGCGGTGTGCGATGTCGATCACTTCAAGTCGGTCAATGACCGGTTCGGTCACGCGGTCGGCGATCGCGTACTCCGCACCATCGCCCAGGCGCTGAGCGAAGTCTGCGTCGGTCATCTCGTCGCGCGGCATGGCGGTGAGGAATTTGCCATCCTGTTCTCTGGCATCGGCATCGCCAAGGCGCGGGATATCATGGAGAATGCGCGGTCGATGGTGGCGTCCAAACGCTATCGGCTGCGGGAATCGGATATGCCGATTGGCGAGATCACCTTCTCCGCCGGCCTTACCCGCGTCCATATCGGAGAGTCGCTCGCTGACAGCTTCAACCGCGCCGATGTGAAGCTCTACGAAGCCAAGAACGCCGGGCGCAACCGTATCGTCGGCGGCTGATATCTGGTGAAAATTACCAGATCGCTTCGCGCATTTTGCCACTTATCGCGGCAATAATATTATAATTGTCAATATATCAATGGCTTAGCGAAGTTGGCACGCTGTGTGCAATCTTCCTGGCATTCCCGGCGGAATGATCCGACGGGAAACCAAGAGGGAAGATATCATGGCAATCCGTTTCGAATCGCTCGCCCGTACCGCTGTCGCTCTTGTCGGCGCTGCCGCTTTCACCCTGATGATGGTCGCCAACACCGTCAGCCTCGGCCCGGTCGCCTGATCCGCCGCGTTCAAACAGGGAGTAGATAAAATGGTTCGTCAGCTTTTCGTCGCGCTCGTGTCGCTCGGCCTCACCGCCGCCATGGTCGCCACCACCATCGCACCCCAGTCGGCAGGCTTCATCGCCTGACCGGCGGGGTGCGCCCCCGCTTGACGCGGGCCGCGCCTGAACTAACCAACGGTAGCGCCGTCCCGGTCTGAAGTCGCTGATCCACCGATCGCCCAAGACCCTCCGGATCGTTCCAATCCATCGCAGCCACGCCACCTGTGCGTCCGCCGATTGACGCCAGTAACTGCGCAGCGCATCTGGACCGCCATGCGCTTCTTTTCCGACAACGCCGCCCCCGCCTGCCCCGAAGTTCTGGCGGCGCTGACTGTAGCCAATGTGCAGGACACCGCCTATGACGGCGACCGGTGGAGCGCGGCGCTCGATGCGCGGTTCTCGGCGCTGTTCGGGACCGAGGTTGCGGTGCTGTGGGTGCCGACCGGCACGGCGGCAAACTGCCTCGCGCTCGCCTCGCTCTGCGCGCCCTATGGCGGCGTGGTGTGCCATCGCGAGGCGCATATCCAAATGGACGAGGCAGGCGCGCCTGAATTCTACACGCACGGAGCAAAGCTCATGCTGGCCGAAGGGCCGGGCGCAAAGCTGACCCCCGACGCGATCCGCGCCGTGCTCGACGCGGTCAAACCCGGTGTGCATTGGGTTCAACCGCACGCGATCTCGATCACCAACGCCACCGAATATGGACTCGCCTACAGCCCCGATGAGGTCGCCGCGATCGGCGAGATCGCGCGTAGCCGTAAGCTGGGCCTCCACATGGATGGCGCGCGCTTCGCCAATGCGCTGGTGCATCTTGGCTGCGCTCCCGCCGATGTCACCTGGCGCGCGGGGGTCGATGCGCTGAGCTTCGGCTTCGTCAAAAATGGCGGCATGAGCGCCGAGGCGCTGGTGTTTTTCCGCCCCGACCTCGCGGAAGCGTGCAAGGTACGCCGCAAGCGCGCGGGGCATCTTCAGTCCAAGGGACGCTATCTGGCGGCACAGCTGATCGCGATGCTTGATGACGATGTCTGGCTGCACAACGCCCGCGCGGCCAATGCCGGGGCGGCGGCGCTGGGGCGGGCGGTGCCTGGACGGCTGGTGCATCCGGTCGAGGCGAATGAGGTGTTTGTCCGCCTCACTCCTGCCGAAGCCGCAGCGCTACGCGCGCAGGGCTTCGATTTCTACGACTGGAACGAAGGCGAGGCGCGCTTCGTCGTTGCCTGGGATCAGGACGAAGCGGCGGTCGCCCCGCTCGCAGCGGCGCTCGCCGCGCTGTGAGTGAGGAGGCGCCAGCGGCCCCTCGGCCCAATTCGACCAAGCTCGCGGTGCTGATCCCGTTCGGCATCGTCACGCTGATCTGGGGATCGACCTGGCTGGTCATCACCGGCCAGCTTGGCGTGGTGCCGCCGACCTGGTCGGTCACCTATCGCTTCCTCGTCGGCGGCGTCGCGATGCTCGCCTGGGCGGCATGGTCGCGCCAGCCTTTATGGCTCGACGCGCGCGGCATGACGTTCGCGGCGTTGCTCGGCCTGATGCAGTTCGTGCTCAACTTCAACTTCGTCTATCGCGCGGAGATGCACGTCACCTCCGGCCTGGTCGCCGTGGTGTTCGCGCTGCTGCTCGTGCCCAACGCGATCCTGTCGCGCATTTTCCTGGGTCAGCGCATGGGACGACAGCTGCTGGTCGGATCGGTCGTGGCGATGGCGGGCGTCGCCTTGCTGTTCGTCCACGAAATCCGCCGCGATCCGCTGGCGGCTGACGAAGTCTATTACGGCATCGGCATCACCCTGCTCGGCGTCCTGTGCGCGTCGGTCGCCAATATCATGCAGGCGACCGAGACCTCGAAACGTTATTCGATGGCGACGATGATCGCCTGGGCGATGCTGCTCGGCGCAGGCATGGACGGAGCGTTCGCCTGGATCACGACCGGCCCGCCGGTGTTCGAATGGACCGCGACCTATATCGCCGGCGTGCTGTATCTCGGCGTGGTCGCATCGGCGATCGCGTTCCCGCTCTATTTCGGAATCATTCGCGTCATCGGTCCGGCCAAGGCAGCTTATTCGAGCGTGTTGATCCCCGTAATCGCGATGCTGCTCTCGACGGTGTTTGAAGGCTATCGCTGGTCGCTGCTTGCCGGGGCGGGTGCAGCGCTGGCGGGGGTCGGGCTGGTGATGGCGCTCAAGGCGCGCAGGCCGGCGCGGTAATCGGGGAAGCGCGGGCGCCAGTTCAGCACGCGCTTCGCCTTGCCATTCGCGACCCGGCGATTTTCGGCATAGAAAGCGCGCGCCTGGGGTGACAGTTGCGCCTCGGCCAGCGGCACAAGCGGCGGGACGGGTAGCCCGAGCAATCGGCACCCGAACGCGATCACCTCCGACTGCGGTGCCGGTTCGTCATCAGACAGGTTATAGGCTCCGGGCGGCGCATCGAACCCGGCAATGACCCCGGCGGCCAGGTCGGTGACATGGATCCGGCTGAACACCTGCCCCGGCACGTCGATCCGTCGCGCCTCACCCACGCGAATGCGGTCGAGCGGCGAGCGGCCTGGGCCATAGATACCGGGCAGGCGGAACACCCGCGCGCCAAGCTCCAGCCATGCCGCATCCGCCGCCGCGCGCGCGGTGCGGCGTCCGGTCCCGGTCGGTGCGCTTTCGTCGACCCACGCGCCCCGCGCATCGCCATAGACGCCGGTCGAGGACAGATAGCCGAGCCACGCCCCACTCGCGGCCAGCTCCGCGCCGTAGATGGCCAGCACCGGATCGGCCTCACCCGGCGGGACCGAGGAGAGGATATGCGTCGCCTGCGCGATCTCGAACCGCACGCGCTCGGCATCGTCAAAGGCAAGGTTGCCCGCGCTCCCCGTTGCCATGACGCGCGCGGCGGGCAATGTGGCGGCGATGTGCTGCGCGCTATAGCCAAGGCCGAAGATGAGGAGGCGCATCACGCCTCCCCGATCCGGTTCAGCTCACTTCGCGCCATAACCGTTGTACAGCGTGCCGAAGAAATCGCCCTTCTTCCACGCCGGGCGCTGGTCGGCATCGGCGATTTCGCGCGCGATCACGTAATTCGCCTCGATGAAGCGCACGCCCTGATCCCACATGATTTCGGGGTTGGTGATTTCGTCCGACGCGCGGTGGTAGCGGGTCGACAGGAAGCGATCGAACGCCTCGCGGCCCACGCCTGCCATGCCCGGCCACAGGAACACCGATGGCACGCCCTGCTGAACGAAGCGATAATGGTCGGAACGGACGAAGAAGCCCTGTTCCGGCATCGGATCGATGCCGACCCCGACGCCGACCGTTGCGGTGGCGCGGGCGACGATCTCGCCCAGCGTCGAGCGCGCCGCGCCGAATGCGATCATGTCCTCGAACTTGTAGGTGATGACCGGCATGTCGAGATTGACGTTGGCGACGATCTTGTCCTTCGGCACGGTCGGGTTGTGGGCGAAATAATCCGCGCCGATCAGGCCCTTTTCCTCCGCCGTGACGGCAAGGAACATCACCGAGCGACGCGGTGGTTTGCCCGAATCGCGGAAGCGCTTGGCCTCCTCGATCAGCGAGGCGATGCCCATCGCATTGTCCATCGCGCCGTTATAGATGGTGTCGCCCTTCGCATCGGGGCGGCCGACGCCGACATGGTCGAGATGCGCGGTCAGCACGACCACCTCATCCTTCAGCTTGGGGTCGCTGCCCGGAATGATCCCGGCGACGTTGCTGCTCATCACCATCTTGCGCTCGGTCTTGAGCGCGGCGGCGAGCGTCGCCCGCGCCGCGAAGGATTTGAGCACCGGCTTGCCGTCCGCAACCGCTTTGGTCGCGGCGGCCCAGCCCTTGTCGTCGCTGAACAGCTTGGCCGCGCCCGCCGTGCTGATCGATGCCAGCGTCGGCGTGCCCTTGGCAGGGAGGTGGCCATTGCCCTGCGCATCGGCCCAGGTCATCCGCCACTCGTCCCAATAGTCCACCATCTGGGCAAACGGGCGACGCGACCCCGGCGTTTCGATCAGGATCACGCCCGCCGCGCCCTTGCTCGCCGCAATCGCCGCCTTGTTGGCATTGCTGCCGAAATGCGCGCGTTCCTCGCCGTCGAAATTGCCGGGCGCGCCGCCGAAGATGGCGACGATCTTACCCTTCACATCGACGCCCTTGTAATCGTCGCGCTTCAGGTGCGGTGCAACGATGCCGTAGCCGGCGAACACGACGCTCGCATCGACCAGCGTGCTCAGCTTTTCGGGATCGCCGCCCGGGATGTAATCTTTGCCGAACTCCAGCGTCACCGGCGTGCCGCCGCGCGTGACGGTCAGCGTCCCCTTGTCCGCCGGGCGATAGCTCAGCAGCGGGACGGCCTGGAGGTAGCTGCCCTTGTCGCCTGCCGGACGCAGTCCAGCCGCATAATATTGCGACGCCACATATTCTGCGGCGATGTCATATTCGGGCGAGCCCGCGTCGCGGCCCTTCATCGCATTGGACGCCAGGAACATGACATGCGCCTTCATCGCCGCTTCGGCGGGCGGCAGCGGCGCATTGACCCGGGCATTATCCTCAGCCGTGGTGTCGGCGGGTGCCTTGGCGTCCTGCGCGAATACCGCGGGGGACAGGGTGATGAGCGAGAAAGCGATCGTCGAGCGCAGCAAACGGGATTTGAACAAGGCCAGAAACTTCCGATTGAACCAAAGATGGGGTGAGGCGTAGCATTCCGGCGATACACCGCAATCGAATTTCTTCGCGTGCCGCTTTGCGCGCTCACGCGTAAAGGCTCTGACATGATCGACGCACTCGACGCCACACCCGCCCTGCAACCCCGCGTGATCCGCCGCGCGGATTATGCGCAACCCGACTGGCTGGTGCCCGATATCGCGCTCGATTTCGACCTTGCCCCTGGCGGCACCCGCGTCCGAGCGCGCCTGTCGGTGACGCGCAACGGCGCGCATGATCGTCCGCTACGGCTCGATGGCGACGGCCTGACGCCGCTGGCGGTGCGGGTCGATGGCGGCGAAGCGGCGTGGCGGATGGACGGCCCGACACTGGTGATCGACCTGCCTGGCGACGCGCATGTCATTGAGACCGAGGTCGCGATCGTCCCCGAGCGCAACAGCCAGCTGATGGGGCTCTACGCCTCGGGCGGCAATCTGTGCACCCAGTGCGAGGCGGAGGGATTCCGCCGTATCACCTTCTTCCCCGACCGGCCCGATGTGCTGTCGCGTTATCGCGTGAAGATGACGGCGGACAAGGGGCGCTATCCCGTCCTGCTTGCCAATGGCGATCCGGTGGCGTCGGGCGATGGCGAAGGTGGCAAGCACTGGGCCGAATGGCACGACCCCTTCCCCAAGCCCTGCTATCTCTTCGCTTTGGTCGCCGGCGACCTCGCCGCCAACCGCGCGACCTTTACCACCGCCAGCGGGCGCGACGTTCAGCTCGCGATCTGGGTCCGCGAAAAGGATCTGCCCAAGACCGACCACGCGCTCCACGCGCTCAAGCTCAGCATGGCGTGGGACGAGCGTGTCTACGGCCGCGAGTACGACCTCGACGTGTTCAACATCGTCGCCGTGGACGATTTCAACTTCGGCGCGATGGAGAATAAGGGGCTGAACATCTTCAACAGCCGCTACATCCTCGCCGACCCCGATACCGCGACCGATTACGACTATGATGCGGTCGCGGCCGTGGTCGCGCACGAATATTTCCACAACTGGTCGGGCAACCGCGTCACCTGCCGCGACTGGTTCCAGCTTTCGCTCAAGGAAGGCTTCACCGTGCTGCGCGACCAGCTCTTCAGCCAGGACATGCGCGGCGAGGCGGTCAAGCGGATCGAGGATGTGCGGGCCGCCCAGTTCCCCGAGGCTGCCGGGCCGCTCGCCCACCCGATCCGACCCGATTCCTACCGCGAGATCAGCAATTTCTACACGGCCACCGTTTACAACAAGGGGGCCGAGGTGATCCGCATGATGCGCAGCATGGTGGGCGAGGCGCGGTTCCGCGCGGGCTGCGATCTCTATTTCGCGCGCCATGATGGGCAGGCGGCGACCTGCGAGGATTTCGTCAAGGCGATCGAGGACGGGGCCGGGACAGACCTGTCCCGCTTTCGCCTGTGGTACAGCCAGGCCGGCACGCCGCGCGTGGCCGTCTCGCAGGAAGTCGAGGGCGACCGGTTGCGGCTCACCCTGCGCCAGAGCGTGCCGCCCACTCCCGGCCAGCCGCACAAGCAGCCGATGCCGATCCCGCTCAAGCTCGCCGTCCATTCGCGCCGCGGCGCGCTGGGGGAGGAGCGGCTGGTCGTGCTCGAGGAGGCTGAGCAGAGCTTCGATCTGCCGCTTGCCGGGCCCGATCCGGTGGTCTCGATCAACCGCGGCTTTACCGCCCCGGTGATCATCGAGCGCGCACTTGCCCGCGAAGACCTCGTGTTCCTCGCCGCGCATGACGATGATCCCTTCGCCCGTTCCGAAGCCCTGCAGGAGCTGGCCGTGGCCCATCTTGTCGGCCTTGCCGCAGGGACGCTGGCGCCCGACGAGCAGGCCGCGGGCGAGGCGGCGATCATCGCCGCCTTTGCCTCCAGCCTTGCCGACAATGCGCTCGATGATGCGATGCGCGCGTGGGAGCTTGCGATCAACTGGTTGAGCGACT
>CAZWZP010000006.1:0-10189 GCA_964638925.1 uncultured Stakelama sp.
TGGCTGGTGCCTTCATAGATGCGGAACAGGCGGACGTCGCGGTACAGCCGCTCGATCCCGTAATCGGCGATATAGCCCGCGCCGCCGAAAATCTGCACCGCGCGATCGGCGACGCGCCCGACCATTTCGGTGGCGAACAGCTTCGCCGCCGCGCTCTCCATCACCACGTTCTTGCCCGCATCCTTGGCCGCAGCGGTTTCGAGCACCAGCGCGCGGGCGGCGAGGCATTCGGTCTTGCTGTCCGCGATCATCGCCTGGATCAGCTGGTGCTCGGCAATGGCCTTGCCGAACTGCTTGCGCTCGGTCGCATAGGCGACGCAGTCGGCGATCAGCCGCTCGGCGACGCCGACACTGACCGCGCTGATATGCAACCGGCCCCGGTCGAGCACGCGCATCGCGATCTTGAAGCCCTCACCCTCTTCGCCCAGCCGATTGGCGGCCGGGACGGGGACATCGTCGAAGATCACATCGGCGACCTTCGCGCCCTTCTGCCCCATCTTCTTCTCGGGCTCGCCAATGCTGACGCCGGGCAGGTCGCGGGGGACGAGAAAGGCGGAGACGCCGCGTGCCCCCGGTTCGTCGCCGGTGCGCGCCATCACGGTGAACAGCGATGCCTTGTCAGCATTGGTGATGTAACGTTTGGTCCCGGAGAGGCGGTAAACGTCGCCGTCGCGGACGGCGCGGGCCTTTACCGCGCCGCTGTCACTGCCGACATCGGGTTCGGTCAGCGCGAAGCTGGTGACGATCTCACCGGTCGCGATTTTCGGCAGCCACTGCGCCTTCTGCTCAGGCGTCCCGGCCATGACCAGGCCTTGGCTGCCGATGCCGACATTGGTGCCAAAGGTCGATCGGAACGCCGGCGTCGTCCGCCCGAGTTCGAGCGCAACGCGGCATTCCTCCACCATCGTCAGGCCCAGCCCGCCATATTCCTCGGCGATCGACAGGCCGAACAGGCCCAGCGCTTTCATCTCCTCGACGATATGCGCCGGAATCGCATCGGCCTCCTCGACTTCGGCCTCCAGCGGCCGCAGCCGCTCGGCGACAAACCGGCGTACCGTGTCGATCAATGCGTCAAAGGTCTCGGCGTCAAGGCTCATATCCGGCGATCCTGCTCCATACCCTGTTTTCGAATTGGGGGTAGCAAAGCGAAACTTGGTCGTCACCGAAAAATATGTTAGAACATTCGTATGAACAAGCCGCTCAAGCTCATCAAGATTGGGAATTCCACCGGCGTGATCCTGCCCAAGGACGTGCTTGCACGCCTGCGGGTGGGGCAGGGGGATGAGGTTTTTTTGAGCGAGGCGCCGGGCGGATTCGCGCTGTCGGCAAACAATCCTGATTTCGCCGAAGCGATGGCATTGGCGGAAGAGATTATGCGCGAAGATCGCGATATTCTGGCTGTTCTGGCGCGTTAACGCGCGATGGCTGATTTTCGATTTCTCGACGCTGATATCGCACGGGCGGTTCATGACCGCCAGCTTGCGGAGCATGGCGGGTTGGCCGGCGTCAAGGACGACGGGTTGCTCGAATCTGCGGTCGCCCGGCCGTTGAACAAGCTCGCCTATGGCGAGGACGATCCGTTCGTGCTGGCCGCTGCCTATGGCTATGGCATTGCGCGCAACCACCCCTTCGCCGATGGCAACAAGCGTACGGCATGGGTCATGGCGCGCCTTTTCCTGAAGCTGAACAATATCTCCATCGCGTTCGACAAGGCGGATGCAATCCGCACGATGCTGGCACTTGCCGCTGGCGAGTTGAGCGAGGATGCGTTTGCCGCTTGGTTGCGCAGTCACCACCAACCCTAAGCCAAACACCCGCCGGGTTTCCCCGGCGGGCATCGTTCCTCCCCAGGAAGGCGGGGCCGCGTCAGCCGAGGCGGCCGAGGCGGTGATAGAGGTTGGCGAACTGGACCGAGCGGGGATCGTCGGCGATCTTGCGGGTGTAATCGGCCACCGCTTCCTTGAGCAGGGCGAAGTCTGCGGTCGAGAAGACCGGGCGGGCAGTCGCGGGTTCGGGGGTCTTCATGGGCTTGCTCCTGTAAACTGTCGTGCATTCTGTATGACTCGCGAATGGCGATCCTGACAATTCTGATGTGGTTTCAGCGGGGTCATGGTGTAGTTGGCGCATGACAAACCAGTGGATGTTATGTAAATAATTGACACGAAATCCTTGCATTGAACATAGCAAGAACAGGGGCTGTAGGACATGGCGGAGCGCAAATTGTTTGCCGGGCACGCCGTGCGGCGGCTGCGGCGCGGGCAGGGGCTGACCCAGGCGGCGATGGCAGAGATGCTCGGCGTCTCGGCCAGCTATCTCAACCTGGTCGAGCGCAATCAGCGGCCGCTGTCCGCGACGCTGATGCTGGGACTGGCGCAGGTGTTCGACTTCGACCCGCGCACGCTGGCGGCGGGGGAGCCGGGCGGGGGCGAGGAGGCGATGCGGCGGCGGCTGGCCGATCCGCTGTTCGCCGATATCGAAATCGACCGCAGCGAGCTGACCGAATGGCTGGCGGGTGCGCCGGGCGGTGCGGAGGCGTTTGCGCGCGCCTATGATCGGATCGGCGCAGGCGGGACGGTGGCGTCCGGGGACGCAGAGGATCCCGGCGCAGCGGTGCGGCGCGAGGTCGAACGCTGGCGCAACCATTTCGCCGATCTCGATGCCGCCGCCGAAACGCTCGCGGACGAATTGCGCATCGCGTCGAGCGATCCGTTCGGGGCGATGGCCGAGCGGCTGCGCGTCAAGCACCAGCTGTCGATCCGGGTGTTACCGATCGAGGTGCTTGCTGGGTTGCGCGTTCGGCTCGATCTCCATGCGCGCCAGCTGCAATTGTCCGAAGCGCTCGATCCGCCCAGCCGGGTGTTCGCGCTCGCCCGCCAGCTGGCGAGCGAGGCGCGAACCGAGATCGAGGCGCTGGTGCGCGGCGCCGGCTTCGCAGATCGCGTCGCCGAACGGCTCTATCGCCGCCACCTCGCTGGCTATTTCGCGGCGGCGGTGATGATGCCCTATGCCCGCTTCCTGCGCGCATGTGAGGCCACGGGATATGACCTTGAGCTGCTGCGCCGCCGCTTTGGCGCGAGTGCGGAACAGGTCGCGCACCGGCTGACCACGCTCCAGCGGGTCGGCGCGCGTGGCTTGCCCTTTTTCATGCTGCGCATTGACCGTGCGGGGCAGGTGTCGAAGCGGTTTGCCGGAGCGAGCGCGTCGCCGCTGGTGGAATCCGCCGTGCCATGTCCGTTGCTCGATGCTTATGCCGCCTTTGCCCGGCCCGACGAGCGGATCGTTCAGCTCGTGCAGCTGGAGGATGGGTCGCGCTGGTTCACCAGCTCGCGCTGCGTCGCGCCGCCGGGGGGCTGGGCGGGAGCGGTCCGCGCGCGGTTCGTGGTGACATTGGGGCTGGCGGCGGAAGCAGCGACGGGCCTGGCGGCGGCGCGTGGCCTCGATTTCGGCGGGGAGGCGGTGCCTGTGGGCCTTGGCTGTCGTGCCTGTACCCGCGAATGCCCGCAACGCAGCGCGCCGCCAACCGGGCGCGCGATGTTGGTCAGCGAACGTGAAGCAGGGGTCTCACCGTTCGGCTTTGCGGCGGATTGAGTGCCAACGTTCCGATTGGAAACGCAGCGTTTCTTCGCAGACGCAATAAAGACTGACACACTTTTGCGACAAGTTGGTTGGAATAGTTGATGTTCCCCCCGGTTGGTGTAGCGCGCTCTTCATGCGAATGATTTTTGTTCTGGCAGTTTCGGCTGCGGCTCTGGCATCCTGCGGCGGCGGCGATGCTGCGCAGAAAAAGGGGCGCGAGGCACCGTTGGTGACGCTCGCCGCGGTCCAGTCGGCGCGCTTTGTCGAGCGGATCGACGCGGTCGGCACCGCGCGGGCCAATGAACAGGTGACGCTGACTGCGCCGGTCACTCAGCGCATTGTCCGGCTCAATTTCGACGACGGTGCCTATGTCAGTCGCGGCCAGGTGATCGCCGTACTGGAAGCCGGGCAGCAGAATGCGCAGCTCGCACAGGCACAGGCGCGCGCGCGGGAAGCGCAGCAGCAGCTCAACCGGCTCGAAGAACTCAAGAATCGTGGCTTTGCGACGCGCAGCGCGGTCGATGCACAGACCGCGCTCGCCGGGCAGGCGAATGCGCAGGCGGCCGAAGCGCGTGCCGCCATCGGCGACCGCGTGGTGCGCGCGCCGTTCGGCGGCTGGGTGTCGCTGCGCAACATTTCCGCCGGCGCAGTGGTCAGCGCGGGGACCGAGATCGCGACGGTCAGCGACATCAGTCGGATCAAGCTCGACTTCACCGTGCCCGAAACGCTGTTGAGTCAGGTCCAGCCGGGGCAAGCGATTGTCGCGGTTGCCGCCGCCTATCCCGATCAACCCTTTCGCGGGACGATCGCAACGATCGACCCCGTGCTCAATCCCCAGACCCGCGCCGCCACGGTGCGCGCGGTGCTCGCCAATGGTGACCGCAAGCTCAAGCCCGGTATGTTGCTGACGGTGGCGATCGAGGCGCAGGCGCGCACCGGCGCTGCCGTCCCAGAACTGGCGGTGGTGGGTGAGGGCGAGCAGAGCTTTGTCTTCATCATTGAGAATGGGAAGGCAAAGCGGGTGCCGATCCGCACCGGGCTGCGCCAGAACGGGCTGGTTGAGGTGACGCAGGGACTGACGCCCGGCCAGCGCGTGGTGACGGAGGGTGTGGTCAAGATCGCGGAGGGGCAGCAGGTGCGCACCGCCGGCTCCGGCAACGCGGCGCCCAAGGCTGCGGGCCAGGCCAAGGGCAGCTGATGCAGCTTTCCGATCTCTCGGTCCGGCGCCCCGTCTTTGCGGCGGTCATGGCGATCCTGTTGACGATCGTCGGGATCGTTGGCTTTCTCAGCCTGTCGGTGCGCGAGTATCCCGACACCGACCCGCCAGTCGTGTCGGTTCAGACCGCCTATACCGGCGCGGCGGCGAGCGTGATCGAGGCGCGGATCACCCAGCCGATCGAGGAAGCACTGTCGGGGATCGAGGGGATCCAGACGATCACCTCACGTTCGCGCGACGGCGTTTCAGACGTATCAATCGAGTTTCGGGCAAGCCGCGACATCGACTCCGCCGCGAATGACGTGCGCGACCGCATCGGCAGCGTGGTCGAGGATCTGCCCGAAGAGGTAATTGCGCCGGAAGTGCGCAAGGTCGATGCCGACAGCTCGCCGATCCTGTTCCTCGTCATTTCGCGCCCCGGCTGGTCGCGACTGCAGCTGTCCGACTATGTCGATCGTACGCTGGTCGATCGCTTCAGCACGATCGACGGTGTGGCGCGGGTGTTTGTCGCCGGCGATGCGCGGCCGTCGATGCGCGTGTGGCTGGATGCAACGCGCCTTGCGGCCTTTTCGCTGACCCCGGCGGATGTCGAGACCGCGCTGCGGACGCAGAATGTCGAACTTCCTGCCGGGCGTCTGGAATCGCAGCAGCAGAACCGCACGCTGCGCGTCGATCGTCCCTTCTCTACCGCAGGCGATTTCTCAAACCTTGTGGTCGGACGGGGGGAGGACGGCTATCTGGTCCGGCTCGGCGATGTTGCGCGGGTCGAGCAGTCGGCGGAAAACCCCTACAACGCCTTTCGCATGAACGGCCAGTCGGCGGTCGGCCTAGGTATTGTTCGTCAGTCGGGTGCCAATACCCTGGAAGTCGCAGAGACCGCCAAGGCGACCGCGGAAGCGCTCAAGGCCGACCTGCCCGAAGGCATGACCATCACCGTCGGATCCGACGATTCGCTGTTCATTGGTCGTGCGATCGAAAAGGTGTGGCAGACGCTGGCCGAGGCGGCGGTGCTGGTGGTCCTCGTCATCTTCCTGTTCCTCGGCTCGTGGCGCGCGACGCTGATCCCGGCGGTGACGGTGCCAATCTGTTTGCTCGGGGCTTTCGCCGTGCTGTGGGCGTTCGGTTTCTCGATCAATCTGCTGACGCTGCTCGCGCTGGTCCTCGCCATCGGTCTGGTGGTCGATGACGCGATCGTGGTGCTGGAAAATGTCTATCACCGGATCGAAGAGGGGGAGACCCCGCTGGTCGCGGCGTTCAAGGGGACGCGGCAGGTCGGCTTTGCGGTTATCTCGACCACGCTTGTCGTGTGCGCGGTGTTCGTCCCGATCTGTTTCCTTGCCGGGCAGACCGGCTTGCTGTTCCGCGAGCTGGCGGTGGCGATGATCGGCGCGATCGCCTTTTCCGGCTTCCTCGCGCTCAGCCTGACGCCGATGCTGTGCTCGAAGATTCTGCGCAAGGAAAAGCGCGGCCGCTTTACCGGCTGGATCGATACCCAATTCCAGAAGCTGGAGGGCTTTTACGGTCGCCGCCTGTCCCGTGCGATCGACAAGCCGGTCATCCCGCTGATCGCGGTGCTGGCGTTCCTGTTCGCGGCGGGCGGTGCCTTCTCGACGTTGCAAAGCGAGCTGGTCCCGGCGGAGGATCAGGGCGTGGCGCAGGTTCAGATCAGCGCGCCGGAAGGCACCAGCTTTGAGCAGATGGACCGCTATATGCTCGGCACGCAGGAAAAGCTCCTGCCGCTGCTTGAAGAGGGCGCGGTGCGGACGATCATCACGCGCACCCCGGGCGGGTTCGGCGCGAGCGACGATTTCAACAGCGGTACGTTCATCGTGTTCCTCAAGACCTGGGAAGAGCGCGACACCAGCACCGCGCAGGTCGCGCAGCAGATCAACCGCATCCTCGCCAACGAACCGGCGGTGCGCGGCAATGCGCAGGTGCGATCGGCGCTGGGGCGCGGGCGCGGCCAGCCAATCAACTTCGTGCTGGCGGGCAATACTTATGAGGGGCTGGTCGCCGCGCGCAACCGGATCATCGCGGCGGCAGCGCAGAATCCCGGCATCATCAACCTCGATTCCGATTACAAGGAAACCAAGCCGCAGATGCGGATCGAGGTCGATACGACCCGCGCCGGCGATCTGGGCGTGTCGGTCAATGCGGTCAGTCAGGCGCTCCAGACGCTGCTGGGGTCGCGGCGCGTCTCAACCTATCTCGACCGGGGCGAGGAATATCGCGTGATCGTGCAGGCGGATGAGGCGGGGCGCTCGACGCTGGCCAATCTGGCGCAGATCCATGTCCGCGCGCGCGACGGGTCGCTGGTGCCGCTCTCCAGCCTGGTCACCACCCGCGAAGTGTCCGGTCCGCGCGATTTGGGCCGCTACAACAAGCTGCGCGCGATCACCCTGTCGGGAGGCGTCGCACCGGGCTATTCGCTGGGGCAGGCGCTGACCTTCTTGCAGGAACAGGCGGCGGAGTCGCCAGAGGTGCTGGCGGTTGGCTATCGCGGCGAAAGCCAGGCGTTCGTCGAGACCGGCGGGTCGATCCTGCTGGTGTTCGGCCTCACCATCCTGGTCGTCTATCTGCTGCTCGCCGCGCAGTTCGAAAGCTTTGTCCATCCCGGCGTCATCATCATGACCGTCCCGCTGGCGGTAGCGGGCGGGATGCTGGGGCTGTTCTTCTTCGGCAAGACGCTCAACCTCTACAGTCAGATCGGCATCGTCATGCTCGTGGGATTGGCAGCCAAGAACGGCATTTTGATCGTCGAGTTCGCCAACCAGCTGCGCGACGCAGGCAATAGTATCGCCGACGCGATCCGGATGGCGGCCGCGCGGCGTTTGCGTGCGATCCTGATGACGTCAATCGCGACCGCAGCGGGCGCGGTGCCGCTGATGATCGCGAGCGGGGCCGGGGCCGGTGCGCGCTCGGCGATTGGCGTGGTGATCGTGTTCGGGGTGATGCTGGCGACGCTGATCACCTTGTTCCTGATCCCGATCCTCTATAGCAGGCTTGCCAAGTGGACCGGTTCGCCCCAAGCGGTGAGCCGCGAACTCGACGCGGCGATGGGCACGCCGCAACCGGCCGAATAAGCCGGATTACAGGACTGGGGAGCGACGATGGAGATTGCGTCCAAGGGACAGTTGCGGCTTGCGTTTCTGCGCTGGGCGGTGGTGACCGTTCCGTTCATCCTGCTGCTCGGCTTTACCTCGGCCCGCATCGCCCCGACCGGGGCCGAGAATCTCTGGTATCAGATGCTCGAAAAGCCGGCACAGACCCCGCCCGACTGGGCGTTTCCCGTTGCATGGACGGTGATCTATGTGTTCATGGGCCTCGCACTCGCAATGATCATCAACGCGCGCGGATCGAAGCTGCGCGGTCCGGCTTTGGTGCTGTTTGCGGTGCAGATGGGCGCGAACCTCGCCTGGTCGCCCTTGTTTTTCGGGATGCATCAGGTGTTCTGGGCGTTCGTGCTGATTTGCGTAATCCTGGTGCTGGCGCTGGCGACGACGATCATGTTCGGGCGGATTCGGACCGGTGCTGCGATCCTGATGATCCCGTATCTCGGCTGGCTGTGCTTTGCCGGGTGGCTGTGCTTCCAGATCGACCAGCTCAATCCCAACGCGGAAACCCTTGTCCCGGCGCAGTCCGCGCCCCAAATGAGTATTTGAGTTGGTTCAGCGGCGCTGAACGGGTGCGGTTAAGCCGCAAAGGAACAAGACATGCAGAGCGACAACCGCATTTTCGACGATTTCGTGAAGTTCGTGAACGGCGCGGCCGGCACGATGGCCGGCATGGCGCGTGAGGGCGAAAGTGCCGCGCGTGAGCGGTTTAAGACTTTTGTCGGCGGCATGGATTTTGTTACGCGCGACGAGTTTGAGGCGGTGAAGGCGATGGCCGCGGCGGCGCGCGACGAGAATGACACGCTGCGCGCGCGGATCGAGGCGCTGGAGGCAAAGCTGGGCGCTGCGCCCGCAGCAGCGAAGCCCGCCAAGCCGAAAAAGGCCGCGCCGGGCGCGTAATGCGCGCTTTTCCACATCTATTTCCGCCGCATTTACGCTA
This sequence comes from uncultured Stakelama sp., assembly GCA_964638925.1. Lineage (GTDB taxonomy): Bacteria > Pseudomonadota > Alphaproteobacteria > Sphingomonadales > Sphingomonadaceae > Sphingomonas. Next base: position 8,846 of record CAZWZP010000006.1, read on the forward strand.
AGCTGCTTGTGCAGTGCGGCGCGGATTGGCACCAACTGCGCCAGGCAAGGGCCGGGCGGAGGACGACCGGAATGCTCGATGAGAGCGAATATGAGCGCGACGATGACGCCGCGCCGATCGACATGCTGGAAAGCTACTTCGCGGCGCATGGCTGGAGCCATACGCGCGAAGAGGATGAGGTCGTTGCCAAGGTAAAGGGCAGCTGGACCGAATATGAACTGCGCGCAATCTGGCGCGAGGATGACGGCGTGCTGCAGTTTCTGGCGTTCCCGGATGTCCGCATCCCGGACGAACGCCGCGGCGCGATCTACGAAACCATCGGGCTGGTCAACGAACAGCTCTGGGTCGGCCATTTCGAACTGTGGTCGTCCAGCGGCATCCTGCTCTACCGCCACGCCGCGATGATCCCCGGCGACGACGGCGCCGCGATCACGCTCCAGCACACAGAATTACTGGTCGAAAGCGCGATCGACGAATGCGAACGCTTCTACCCGGTGTTCCAGTTCGTCCTGTGGGGCGGCAAGTCGCCCAAGGAAGCCATCGCCGCCGCGCTGATCGACACGCAGGGCGAGGCGTAGGCCACACACCCATCCCGTCGCCCCGGGCTCGACCCGGGGCTGGGCTTCTTGGGTCGATAGAGGCAACGCGGAACCTTTCGCCTAGCAGTCTACGCCCGACAGCCGTTTGCCCTGAGCTTGTCGAAGGGCCGAAGCCTGCCATCGGCGAGCGCAGGGACGGTGCTTCGACAGGCTCAGCACAAATGGCGGGTCTGTCTGGCTAAATGTGCGATGCTGTAAGAATTTGATATAGCTAGTCTTTATCTGCTCCTCCAAAATCCGCTTTCCTACAAGCAGCACCTCAGCATATCGCAAATACAAGCGTGCGCGGGTTTCGCCCCCCGGCCACGCGCCAGCCAGAATCCCGACCCCCGCCGGGGTTCGCGATAGTGTAAAGCCAGTGTAAACTTCCGCCCGGCGCTGCCCCGGCGGCCAATGTCCGGAGGCCCGATTGTCCACTCCCAAGACCCTGTGGCTGATCGGATGCGGCAATATGGCCGGGGCGATGCTGCGGCGCTGGATCGCGGCGGGGACGGTGCAGGGGGAGGACGTGTTCGTCCTCAACCGCGGCGACCGAGACTTGCCCGAGGGCGTGCGGCAGGGGCGGGTGCTGCCCGATGGCGCGCTACCCGATGCGGTGCTGCTTGGGGTCAAGCCGCAGCAGCTGGACGGGATCGCCGACCAGATTGCGGGCCGGATCGCGGGTGTGCCGATGCTGGTGTCGATCCTTGCCGGGGTCGAGGAAGCGGCGCTGGCGGCGCGGTTCGATGCGGGGGCGATCATTCGG
>CAZWZP010000006.1:10199-21220 GCA_964638925.1 uncultured Stakelama sp.
ATGCCCAACCTGCCGGTCGAGATCGGCAAAGGCGTGGTCGCGCTACAAAGCGATAGCGCCGATGCAGCCGCGCGCGCCGGGGCGCAGGCGCTGATGGCACCGCTCGGCCTCACCGAATGGGTCGATGTCGCGCGGTTCGACGCGGTCACCGCACTGGCGGGCAGCGGCCCGGCGTTCGTGTATCGCTTCATCGACGCGCTGGCAGAGGCGGGCGCGGCGGTTGGCATCCCGGCCAATCAGGCGCTGCGGCTCGCGCTCGCAACGGTCGAGGGCGGGGCGCTGCTCGCCGCCCGGTCCAGCGACAGCCCCGCGACGCTCGCAGACAAGGTCGCCAGCCCCGGCGGGTCGACGCGCAAGGGGCTGGACGTGCTCGACGCCGACGCGGCGCTGGTCCGGCTGCTGACTGCGACGCTGGAAGCCTCCGAACGACGCAACGCCGAAATGGCCGCCGCCGCGCGCGGCTAGGCGGAACGTCCAACCCCTTCAAAACGTTGTCGCGCCAATATCCTATTCATGGAGGCGATGATGGCGACCAAGACGCAGAGCAGAGCGACCCAGGCAGACACTCAGTCCCGCGACAGCAAGGGCCGGTTCAAGGACGAAGGCGGCTGGGGCGGCAGCTTCGGCGCGATTGCCGGCGCGACCGCAGCAGGTGCGGCGCTGGGCGTGCTGGCGATGCTGGGCCGCAAGGCGGCGGTGCAGTCGCCGACGCTGTTGGCGGGCGACTGGATGGACGGGCTGATCGCCGAGCATCAGGCGGTGCTCAAGCTGTTCGACGCGATCGAGGCGACCGATGACACCGCCACCGCACGCCGCACGCTGATGCTCACCCAGCTCAAGCACGCGCTGGCCAAGCACGCGATCGAGGAAGAAAATGTGATCTACCCCGCGCTGCGCGAGGCCGGAAAGGTCGCCGAGGCGGACGAACTCAACCGCGAACATGGCTATGTGAAGCAGCATCTCTACGAGCTGGACAATATGCCGGCCGCCAGCCCGCAATTCCTCGCCACGATCCGCAAGCTGCGCGGCGAGCTGGAAGAGCATATGAAGGACGAGGAAGAGCGCCTGTTCCCGCAGCTGCGCGCGAGCCTGTCCGACGAGAAGAACGCAGTGCTCACCAAGGCGATGAACCGCGAAGGGTTCAAGGTGGCGTGATCCTACCGCCCGAGGTCTGACACCCGCTTGCGCTCGTCGGCGGGGATCAGCCCTTCCAGAACGGCCCAGAACCCCCCGACCGCCGCCTGTCCCGCCGAGGAATAGGCGGCGGTCATCTTTTCGCGGAGCGCGTCGAACAGTTCTGCCTCCAGCCGCGCTCCCTCCGGTGTCAGGCGCAGCAAGCGCTGGCGGCGATCCTCGCGCCCAGGCCGGGTTTCGATCAGCCCGCGCTCGGTCAGGTCGGTCAACACGCGGCCCAACGACTGTTTGGTAATCGCGAGCAGCGCGATCAGTTCCCCCACCGTGATGTCCGGCTGACGCGCGACAAAATAGAGCGAGCGGTGATGCGCGCGGCCCAGCCCCTGCGCGGCCAGGCCTTCATCAATCGAGCGCGTGAGGTGGCTGTAGCCGAAATAGAGCATCTCGACGCCGCGCCGGATTTCGGTTTCGCGCAGGAAGAGCGGGGACGCAGTTGGGACAGCCATGTTGACCTGTTTTGCCATCGGGCTTAGGCGTGCGCAACCGCCGATTCAGGAGAGTGATGTGAGCAGCCTGACGTTTCACGTTGAAGCCAACCCGGCTCCCGTCGATGCGAATGAGCGTAACCGCCTGCTCGTCGACCCCGGTTTCGGCAAGCTGTTCACCGATCACATGGCGATGATCCGCTGGTCGGACACAAAGGGTTGGCACGACGCGAAGATTACCGCGCGCGGCCCACTGACGCTCGATCCGGCGACCGCGGTGCTGCATTATGCGCAGGAGATTTTCGAGGGGCTCAAGGCCTATCGCCTCGGCGATGGCGGGACCGCGTTGTTCCGTCCGGGCGAAAACGCCCGCCGTTTCCGCGAATCGGCGCGGCGCATGGCGATGCCTGAGCTGCCCGACGATCTGTTCATCGGGTCGATCGAGGCGCTGGTAAAGGCCGACGCGAACTGGATCCCGGAGCTGGAAGGCGGGTCGCTCTATTTGCGCCCGTTCATGTTTGCGAGCGAGGTGTTTCTCGGCGTGAAGCCCGCCAGCGAATATCTCTACCTCGTCATCGCATCGCCCGCCGGCGCGTACTTCAAGAGCGGGGCGAAGGCCGTTACCATCTGGGTGTCCGACCATTATACGCGCGCCGCCCCCGGTGGCACCGGTGCGGCCAAGTGCGGCGGAAACTATGCCGCGAGCCTGGTGGCGCAGGCAGAGGCGATCAAGGAAGGATGCGATCAGGTCGTGTTCCTCGACGCGGCCGAGCGCCGCTGGGTCGAGGAACTGGGCGGCATGAACCTGTTCTTCGTGTTCGACGACGGCAGCATCGTCACGCCGCCGCTGACCGGCACGATCCTGCCCGGTATCACGCGCGAGTCGATTATCGCGCTGGCCCGGGAACAGGGCATCATTGTGCGCGAGGAACCCTATGCGATCGACCAGTGGGAAGCGGATGCGAACAGCGGCCGACTGGTCGAGACCTTTGCCTGCGGCACCGCGGCGGTGGTCACCCCGGTCGGACAGGTGAAGAGCCGTGACGGCGGCTTCACCATCGGGAGCGGCGGACCCGGGCAGGTGACTGAGGCACTGAAGGCGCGGCTGACCGCGATCCAGCGCGGCGAAGCGCCGGACCCGCATGGCTGGGTGCATCGGTTCGGCTAAATACCCTTTTCAGCGGCGGCGCAGCGCTCTAAGGGCGTCGCTTCCGCGACATGGTGGGGCGTAGCCAAGCGGTAAGGCAGCGGTTTTTGGTACCGCCATGCGCTGGTTCGAATCCAGCCGCCCCAGCCAGTCCTCTGTTCAGCGAACGGCTTGTCGATCGACCAACAGCCGCCACGGCGCGGGCAGATAGTCGAGCGACATGTAGAAATAGAAGGCGCACGATCCGTCCGATCGGAAGGTTGCGCCCTTGACGACGCCAAAGGCCGTGGTGCCGCTAAACACCGGGCCGCCGCTATCGCCCTGTTTGCAGGTCGGGCCCGCGACGGCGACCCAGGTCGGGAGGCAGAAGCCGCCGCACAATTCGCCCGCCGGGGCAAAATCTAGCAGCGTCACTTCGGCGCAGCTATAGCCGGTGCTCTCGCCGCGATGGCATACGAAATCGCCGGCGCGCGTGCTGGTCTTAGCGCGCTGCGCCTCGACCGGGCGGGCGGTTGTACGCTCGGTGTCGGCGAAGAACAGTGGGCGGGCAAGGGCGGGGACGGTGTGGATCTGGACGTCGTGATAGCCCCAGCCCCATTGGCCAATAAAGGACAGCGGGGTCGATTGGCGCTGCGGGTCGATATAGCTCAAATCGTCGAGGCAGTGCGCCGCGGTGGTGATGCCCGTCCGCGCGCCGTCGCTGACTAGAAAGCCGCTGGTGCAGCGATAGCGTTTGCCGCTCACCGGATCGGTCCCGTCGAGCCGTCCGCCGCCCTGTGGCCCGAGGTTGCGATCGACATGGTCGAGCACGCGCATCTGCACCGGGACGCCGGTCAGGCGGGTCAGCAGGACGTCGAGCGTGTCGGCTCCGCCGGCCTTTTCGACTGTGGTCCTGCCTGCGATCACCACCAGTTCCCCCGTCCGGGGATCGACACCCATCGACGGATTGCTTTGCAGCGTCTCGCGGATTGCGGCTTGATGGTGCGTGAGCGCCCATATGATCCGGTCGCGGGTCGCCTTTGCCCCCGTGCGGAACTGGACCCGAACCTGCGTCGCCCCGGCCGTGATCCATGTGGGCGGGATCGGCTGATCGCCGGTCAGATAGACAATGAACCGATAGTCTGGCCGATGCTGGATCGAAACCCCGGCCAAGCGGTCGCGATAGCGATCCGCGATCGCGTCGATGGTGGGGACGCTGTCATGCTGTGCGTCGAGGCGGCGCACCGCCTCGGCTGGGGAGACGCCGTAGCGTCGGGCATATTCCTCGGCATCCTGCGCGATCGCCGTGCTGCGCGTCTGGATCGTTTGAGCGCCGGACTCGCTCGCAGTGGCCAGCAAAGCGATCGGCAGAGCAAGCCATCTTCCGGTTACGTGCATGGCCCTGATTAGCCCGACGCAGCCGCTGCGCCTAGGTGGCTGCGTATCAACTCTGCGGGCGATTGACGCGTGCACCCGGTACTGCGCACAGTCCCGCCCCATAGCCGATGGAGGGGAGGCCAGCAGGTGACGGAGGCGCAGCGCTTTGCGGGCATCGAACTGGGTGGGACCAAGGCAATCGCGGTGCTGGCCGAGGGCGATCGGATCGTCGACCGTCGAACGATCCCGACGGGGGAGCCGATCGGCACCCTGTCGGCGTTGCGCGCCATCCTCGACGACTGGGCGGGCAAGGCTAGCCTGACGGGGCTGGGGATCGCGAGCTTCGGCCCGATTCAGCTCGATCCGGTGCATCCCGCATTTGGCCGCATTCTCGCGACGCCCAAGCCCGGCTGGACGGGGGCGCCGGTCGCGGCGATGCTGGGCGATGGGCTTGGTTGCCCGGTCGCGGTCGACACCGACGTCAACGGTGCGGCGCTGGCGGAATATCGCTGGGGCGCGGGCATCGCGTGCGATAACCTGTGTTACCTGACCATCGGCACTGGCGTGGGTGGCGGACTGCTGCTCGGCGGGCAGCCGGTCCATGGGGCGATGCACCCCGAGATCGGGCATATGCGGCTGCGACGCGTGGCGGAGGATGCGTTTTCTGGCAATTGCCGCTTTCACGGCGATTGCGTCGAGGGGCTGGTGTCGGGGCCGGCACTCGCTGCGCGGTTCGGAATGGACCCGGCACAGGCACCCGATGCGCACCCGGTCTGGCACCATGTCGCCGCCGACATCGCCGAACTATGCTGCACGATCCTGCTCACCACCTCTGCGCAGCGTATCCTGTTCGGGGGTACGGTGGCGCTGTCACGGTCGTTCATCCTGCCCTGGGTGCGCGGGATCGTCACCGAGCAGCTCGAAAGCTACCTGCCCTTCGTCACCCCCGCGACGGTGGCGCAGATCATCCAGCCTGCCGGGCTTGGCTCTGATGCCGGGCCGCTGGGCGCCATCGCGCTGGCGCAAGCGGCTGCGGCTAGGCGGGCTTGAGCGCCTCCGCCACCATTGGCGCAACCCGTCCCACAATCTTCGTAAGCCCCTGCGGATTGGGGTGGATGCGGTCGGGCAGCATCAGCGCGGAATCGGTCACCACCTGATCGAGGAAAAACGGGTAGAGCGCGGCGTCGTAGCGTTTGGCGAGGTCGGGATAGATCGCGTTGAACGCATCAGCATAGTCGCGGCCCATATTCGGCGCGGCGATCATGCCGGTCAGCATGATCGGGATACCGCGCTTCTTCAGCTCTTCGCAGATCGCGGTCAGGTTCGCGCGCGTCTCGGCCGGGTCGATGCCGCGCAGCATGTCGTTGCCGCCGAGATTGACCATGACGAGGTCCGGCTTGCGGTCGAGCCCGTCGAGCGTGAAGGACAGGCGGCGCAGGCCCGCCGAGCTGGTGTCGCCCGAAACCCCGGCGTTGCGCACGCTCGCGGCGATGCCGCGCGCGGCGAGCGCCTTCTCCAACTGCGCCGGGAAACTCTCCTGCGGTAACACGCCATAGCCAGCGTAGAGGCTGTCTCCGAACGCGACGACCAGCCGCGTGTCGGCCTTTTCCGCGCCCGCGCTGGCGGCCGCCGAGGGGGTGGGCGGGGTCGCGAGCGACTGGTTCGCCGAATCATTTTCGCCCGAACAGGCCGCCAGGCCTTGGAGGAGCAACATTGCGCCCGCATATGGGGCAAGCTTTCTGATCAAGGACCTCAACTCCACTTATGTCGATCGAACCGGTGGCGGATATCGCAATCCGCGCGCGTAATGTCACCCTGACGCTTGGAACGCGCGAAGCGCCGACCGAAATTTTGAAGGGAATCGACGTCGATATCGCGCGCGGGAGCAGCGTCGCGATCCTCGGCCCGTCGGGGTCGGGCAAATCGTCGCTGATGGCGATCCTGTCGGGGTTGGAGCAGGCGAGCGGCGGGAGCGTGAGCGTCGCGGGCATCGCCTATGATACGCTGGATGAGGATGGCCTCGCGCGCGCCCGGCGGGGTCGGGTGGGGATCGTGCTGCAAGCATTTCACCTGCTGCCGACGATGACCGCGCTGGAAAATGTTGCGGTGCCGCTGGAGCTGGCGGGCGCGGACGACGCCTTTGCGCGCGCGGCGGCGGAGCTGGAGGCGGTCGGCCTCGGCCATCGCCTGACCCATTATCCGGTACAGCTGTCGGGCGGCGAGCAGCAGCGCGTCGCCATTGCCCGCGCAGTGGCGGGGCGGCCCGAGATTATCTTCGCCGATGAGCCTACCGGCAATCTCGACGGGGCGACCAGCGGTGTCATCATCGACCTGTTGTTCGACCGGCAGCGCGCGGCGGGGGCGACCTTGCTGATCATCACCCATGACCCGGCGCTAGCCAGCCGGTGCGACCGCGTGTTGACGATGCGCGACGGGCATATCGTTGCGGATAGCGCCGCGTGAGTGCCTTGGGCTGGCGCAAGGCGTGGACCATCGCGCGGCGCGACCTGCATTCGGGCTTTCGCGGGCTACGGCTGCTACTCGTTTGCCTGTTCCTTGGCGTGGCGACGCTGGCAACGATCGGCAGCCTGACCGCGTCGATCACCGGGGAGATTTCGGCGCGGGGACAAGTCCTGCTCGGCGGCGATGTTGAGGTCGGGATGACCCAGCGTCAGGCGTCGGCGCAGGAACGCGCGGCATTCACCGCGCTCGGCACGGTCAGCGACACGATCCGCACCCGCGCGATGGCGCGGCGCGCGACGCCGACCGCCGGCGCGCCCGATGCGGTGCTGACCGACCTCGGGTCAGAAGAACCCGCGCATGCAGAAGATGCTGACCGAACTCAAGGGCGTCGATGCCCGCTATCCGCTCTACGGCATCCTGACGCTGGAGCAGGGGCGTTATGCCCCGCTCGCGCCCGATGCGATCCTGATCGGCAAGTCACTGTCGGAGCGGCTGTTGCTCAAGACCGGTGACCGGATGCGCTATGGCGATGCGGAGTTCCGAATTGCCGGGCTGATCGCCGACGAGCCTGACCGCGTGGGGGAGGGTTTCACGCTCGGCCCGGTGGCGATCGTCTCGCTTGATGGGCTGAAGCGTACCGGCCTGCTCCAGCCGGGCGCGCTCTACGAGACCAAATACCGCATTCGCCTCAATCCGGGTGTGACGCCGGATGAGGCGGTCGACGGCCTCAAGCAGCGCTTCGCCACCGCCGGGTTCGAGTACAAGACGCGCGACCGCGCCGCGCCGGGTGCGGTGCGCTTCTTCGAGCGCATGGGGCAGTTCTTGTCGCTGATCGGCCTGGCCGCCTTGGTCATCGCCGGGATCGGGGTGAGCAACGGCGTCGCCTCGTACCTGGGGCAGAAGCGCGGCGCGATTGCGACGTTCAAGATCCTCGGCGCGACCTCGGCGGATATCAGCCGCATCTATCTCCTCCAGATCGCGGCCGCTGCGGCGCTGGCGGTGGGGGCGGGGCTGGTGGTCGGCGCGGTGCTGCCGATCGCGTTCGTGGTGCTGGCGGGCGATTTGTTGCCGGTGGCGCCGGGCTTTGCGGTTTACCCGCTGCCGCTGCTGACCAGCGCCGCTTATGGCCTGCTGATCGCCTTTGCCTTTGCCATGCCGCCGCTGGCACGCGCGCGCACCCACCCCGCCGCAGCACAGCTACGCAGCGGGGTGGAAGAGGGGACGCGCATCGACCGGCGCAGCACGCTGCTGGTCGCCCTCGCTGGCGCGCTGGTCGTGACGCTCGCACTGGTGACGGCGCGCGAGCCGATCTTCGCCGGGGCCGTGCTTGGCGCGGTGGCGCTGGTGCTGCTGATCCTGCTCGGCATCGGTGCGCTGATCCGGCGCGTGTCGGCCAAGCTGCCGCGACCGCGCCGCCCGCTGCTGCGGCTGGCGCTGTCCAACCTGCATCGTCCCGGTGCGCAGACGGTTGCGCTGGTGATCGCGCTGGGCCTCGCGCTCACTTTGTTCGTCACGCTCGCCGCGATCCAGACCAGCCTCGATGCCGAGATCGAGCGCGCCGTCCCGCAACGCGCACCCAGCCAGTTCGTGCTCGATATCCCGTCCGAATCCCGCGACGCCTTTTCCGCACTGGTGAAGCGCGAGGCGCCGGAGGCGAAGCTCAACATCGTGCCCTCGCTGCGCGGCACGATCACCGCTTACGGCAACACCCGCGTCGCCGACCTCAAGACCCTGCCCGAAGGCGCATGGTTCCTGCGCGGTGAGCGCGGCGTGACCTATTCCGCCGTGCTGCCAGAGGGCAGCGACCTCGTTGCCGGGCAATGGTGGCCGAAGGATTATGCCGGGCCGCCGCTTGTCTCGCTCGACCGCGAGGCGGCGACGCTCCTCAAGCTCGGGGTCGGCGACACGATGACGGTCAGCATCCTGGGTCGCGAGATCACCGCCAAAATCGCGTCGCTGCGGCAGGTGAATTGGGACACGATGGGGTTCAACTATATCCTCGTCTTCTCGCCCAACACGCTCGCCGCCGCGCCGCACAGCCTGACCGCGACGATCGACATGGAGCCGAAGAATGAGGGCAAGGTGTCGCGCGCTTTGCTCGGCGCCTTCCCCTCGGCCTCGATCATCGCGGTGAGCGAGGTGGTCGGGCAGGTGCGCACGATCCTCGACCAGATGGCGACCGCGATCCTGCTCTCGGCGTCGGTAACGATCCTCGCTGGCATCGCGGTGCTGGTCGGCGCGATCGCCGCGTCGCGTCAGGCGCGCAGTTATGACAGCGTGATCCTCAAGACGCTGGGCGCGACGCGGCGTCAGATCCTCGCGGCACAGGCGCTCGAATATGCGCTGCTCGCCCTGACCCTTGCAGCACTGGCGCTGGGGCTGGGCGGGCTGGCCGCATGGTATGTCATCACCGGCGTGTTCGAATTCGGCTGGGCACCCGACTGGACCATCGTCGGCGCGACGCTGGGGCTCGGCGCACTGCTGACGCTCGGGATCGGGCTGATCGGTTCGCTCCCGGTGTTGTCGGTGCGACCGGCGCAGGCGTTGCGTCGGTTGTAGGGTTCGACCCGGCGGGTCAGAATTCCTCGGTGTCGATCTCCGCTTGCGTGGCCGCCGGATAGCGTGGCCCGGCAATCGCGCCTGGCGCAAAGATCAGGTCGAGCTCGGCCAGCACGTCACCGGGCAGCGGCTCCACCGGGGTCGCGAAATTCTCGGCAAGGTGCACGGGTGAGGTCGTGCCGGGGATTGCGACGACATGCGCGCCCTGTGCGAACACCCATTGCAGGCACAGCTGCGCCGGGGTGATGTTGCGGGCCGAAGCAATGGCGCGGAGTGCGTCGAGCAGCTTCAGGTTGCGCGCGAAATTCTCGGGGCTGAAGCGCGGCATCATGCGGCGGATATCGCGTTCTTCCAGCGCATCGGGCGATGTGAGCGCGCCGGCGAGGAAGCCGCGCGCGACTGGAGAGAAGGCGACCAACGTCGTCCCCAACTCCGCGCAGGTTTCCAGCACCCCCAGCTCGACATTGCGCGACCACAGGGAATATTCATTCTGCACCGCCGCGATCGGATGCACGGCATGGGCGCGGCGCAGCGTGGCGGCGGACACTTCGCTGAGGCCGATCGAGCCGATCTTGCCCGCTTCGACCAGTCGCGCGAGTTCACCGACCGACTCCTCGATCGGCACCGATTTGTCCCAGCGATGGAGATAATAGAGGTCGACGTGGTCGGTGCGCAGCCGGGCCAGCGATTCCTCGATCGTCGTGCGCAGCGTTTCCGGGCGCCCGTCGATTACGCGCTTGCCGTCCACCCCGGTCATTCCGCATTTGGAGGCAAGGAAATATTCGCTGCGGCGATGCGCGATGGCTTCGCCGATCAGCGCCTCGTTCGCGCCGAACCCGTACAGTGCAGCGGTATCGAGATGGTCGTAACCCAGGTCGAGCGCCTGATTGAGCAGCCGGATCGCATCCTCCCGCGCGGGCGGCGTTCCGTAAGCATGGCTCAGCGACATGCAGCCGAGCCCGACCGGGTTGACGGTGGAGGAGGCGAGGCGGCGTTTCATGGGACTCTCCGGTACAGATTGCCGCCGCTCACTGACCCGCCCGTTGCCCGCTGGCAAGCCTCAGCCGCGCCGCGCGGCGTAGGCGGAGACCGGTCCTTCGAGGAATGCGGCGATCTGCTGATCCACCGCGTCGCCATCGCTCGCCTCGCGATTGTAATTGTCAAGGTCGAGGCTCAGCACCGGCACCCCGGCGCGGCGCAACGCGCGTAGCACGAACGGGTCGGCGTCGCTCAGCGCCACCGCGCCGTCGACCGCGTGGCTCTGCGCCTCGCGGACATGCCACGCCCCCGCCCAGGTCGGCATCCGCAGCTCGTCGCCCATCGTCACGAAGCGGGCGGCGAGTGCGCGCAGCGGGTCCTGACCGGTGGCGGTGCGGCGGATATAGCCGTCGGCGGCGAGCGCGAGGTACATCGACCAGACGAACACCGCGCCATGGCTCTGCTCCCAGCGCTGGGTAAAGCCCATGTCGCTCCACATGCCGCGCCCGACCCACATCAGGCGCAGTTTCTCGTTGGCACAGGCGGCTTCGCCCGCTTCGTGCCGCGCCTTGACCTCATGGTAGAAGTCCCGCGCCGCGTCGCGTGCCCATGTCGTTCCGCGATGCCATTGCGGCACCATCGTCGCAGGCATGGTATCGCTGATCGACACCGGGGCGGGATGTGCGCTGGCGATCAGGTCGCGGGTGCGGCGGTAATAATCCTCCTGCTCGTTCACCAGATCCATGATGTGCGCGAAGCGGTCGGGGTCGAAGCGGCGGTCGGTACGCGCCTCGATCCGCGCGATCGCTGCGCGCAATTCGGCGGTCATCAGGTCGAGCCGTTCGGGCTCGATCGCGCTGTCCCAATCGTCGTGCAGCCGGTCCCACCACTCGATCGGA
>CAZWZP010000006.1:21250-21526 GCA_964638925.1 uncultured Stakelama sp.
ACAGGAACGGTTCCGCCCCGGTCTCGCGCGCCCAGTGATCGAAGATGCGCGGCGTCGCGTCGGTGCCAAGCGGCGCCTGAACGAAAGCGGGGCGGGGCAGGCCGCCCCAGGGTGCCTGTTCCGGGTCCGCGTCGAACATCGCGGCGATGCCCTGCGCGCTATAGGACTCGGCATCGCTGGGGTAGCCATGGTCGCGCAGCAGCTGGAAATAGCGCGGCGATTGTTGTTTTGCCGCGACGATCGACGCCCACCATTGGTTGACGACGAACGGCACGT
>CAZWZP010000006.1:21541-27679 GCA_964638925.1 uncultured Stakelama sp.
CGCAGGATTTCCTGCGGCGAATTGGCGTTGACGATGGCGAGCGGCGCGCCCGCTGCGACCGCGTCACGCACGCCCTTGAACCAGTCGCGCTGATACGCGCCGAAGCTGGCGATCGAGGCCAGCGACTTGCGGCTGCGGCGGCCATTCTGTGCGCGCGGCGCGGCGCGGGGGGCGCCCGTTGCGGGGGCAGGGGGCGGCGGTGCTCCGATCCGCTCGACCGCGAGGCCCGCATCGGCAAGCGTGCTTGCGAGATAGCCCGCATCCCATGCCGCGGCTTCGTCGCCGACGGATTCGACGATCACCGCACGGGTGATGCGCAGCGCCGTCATCCGCGCGATTGCGGCGCTTGCGCGCTCGGTCGCTGGCATCAGCTTGCGCGGAACGAGCCGGGCGGGGTCGGACAGGCCGTCGAGCGTCTCGGGGCTATCGGCCCAGCCGGCGACCAGCGGATCGCCCCAATCCTGATCGTCGGCACGGGCATCAAGGCCACGGGCGGCAAGGTCGCGGGCGCGCGCGGTTGAGAAGTGTGCAGAGCCGAGGACGAACACCGGTTCACCCGTCGCATCACCTGAAGCGTGCGCGACCAGCTCCAGCCATTCCGCTGGGTGAAGGGCGTGGGCCGCACCGATCGCCGCGATCCGCAACACGCCCGACAGGTGCAGCATCGCCGCCGGACGCGCGCGTTCTTCGGCGGCACAGGCGGCAAGACGATCGGGCTCGACCGCGCCGAGCCATGCGACCAACTGCTCGATCCGTACCGCATTATAGGCCCGGCTGGACTCGCGCAGCTGATGGCCAAGGTCCAGCATATGGATCGACCGCTCGGGAATATCGCCCGCGCGGATCAGGTCGCGGACCGTCGCGAACAGCTGCGGCAACTCGCTATCGGCATGGGTGAAGAGCAGCGGCGTGCCGCTCGCATCACCGACGATCTGCTGCAGCAGCGACCGGCCGCGCTGGGACAGCGTGCCATCGCCCGCCAGTATATCGGCATCGGGCGTCGGGCCGGGGCGCGGGACCATGCGCACCGGCGCGCGACCCGCAGCGCGCAGCAGCGCATAGGGTGCGTCCTGCCCCAGCACCCGGATCACTGCCTGCCCTTCGGACCGCAGCCGCTCGGCCACCGCGCCGGGATCGTCGCACGCCGCGATCAGCTGGGCCGCTGCATCCTGCATCAGATCACGCCCCGCGCGCGCAACGCGGCGATGCGTTCGGCGTCATAGCCCAGCGTTGTTGCCAGCACGCGGTCATTATGTTCGCCGACCTGGATCGGGGTGACATCGTCAAAGCCGGTATCAGCGCCTGAAAAGACGATCGGGATACCAGCCGTGCGCAGATTCACCTGCGACCCGTAGCTTGGGTGCGCGACCGGCACTGCCTCATGACGCGCAACCACGCGCGGGTCGTCGAGTGCGTCTTCCGGGTGGCGAACGGGCGCGACGGGCACGCCCTGCGCCTCCAGCGCGGCGACCACGGCGTCCACCGGAAGCTGGCGCGACCAGCTATTGATCGTTTCTTCCAGCACCACTGCGTTCGCGACGCGGCTGTCGCGATTGGCGAAGCGCGGGTCGTCTGACAGCTCGGGCCGCCCCATCGCGCGGAACAGGCCCTGTGCCAGCTTCTCATGCACCGCCACCACCGCGACATAGCCATCGGCGCATTCGAATACGCCGAACGGCGACAGGCGCTGGACCGTCAGCCCGGTGCGCGCCTGCATCCCGGCCGCCGCCATCGCCGACCAATTCTCGATCGCGACGAAGCTGGTCAGCGCGCCGAGCATCGACACGTCGATATGCTGGCCGACGCCGGTGCGGTGGCGCTGCTCCAGCGCCGAAAGGATGCCGATCACCGAGAACACCGGCGCGAGCATGTCGGCGATCGGAATGCCGATGCGCACCGGCGGCTCGCCCGGCCCGCCGCTGGCATACATCGCGCCCGACAGCGCCTGGATGATGATGTCCATCGCCTTGCCCCCCTCGGGCGCGGTCGCGCCGAATCCAGAGAGCGAGCAATAGATGATGCGCGGATTGGCGGCCTTCGCGGCCTCGTATCCGACGCCGAGCCGGTCGGCGGTGCCTGCGGTGAAATTCTCGACCACGATGTCGGCAGTGCGGACCAGGTCGAGGAACACCTCCTTCGCCTCGGGCGATTTGAGGTTGAGCGAGACGCCGAGCTTGCCGCGCGCGCGGGTCAGATGGCTGATCGAGACATCGTCGTCATGTTTGCGCTCGACCGTGATGCCGTCGCGGCCGACATAGGGGCTGTTGTCGCGCGCCAGATCGCCGCCCTTGGGGTCCTCGACCTTGATCACCTCGGCACCCAGCCCGGCAAGCAGCAGGGTCGCATAGGGTCCGGCAAGCGCGCGGGTCAGGTCGATGACGCGCAGCCCTTCGAGCGGGCGTTCGCGGGTGGCTTCGGTCACGGGAGTCGTCCTTCAAGTGCAGCGGCCTGCGCCGCGGTGTAGCCAAGGCTCGCCAGCACCTCCGCCGTATCGGCACCCGCAGGACGGGCGACGGCGGCGGGGGTGGCGGGGGTGTCGGAAAGGCGGATCGGACAGCCGGTGTGGCGCACCGTGCCGCCGCCCGGTGCGGGCAGATCGAGGACCATGCCGCGGGCGTGGTTGTGTTCGTTCTCCATCGCTTCCGCGACGGTCAGGATCGGCGCAAACTGCGTGCCTGCCGCGTCGAGGATGGCGAGCCATGCATCGCGCGGTTTCGTCGCCATCACCTGCGCGATGCGGTCCTTCATCGCAGGCCAGTTGGCGCGGTCCATCTGCTTGTCGGCCAGCTCGGGCAGGCCGATCGTCTCAACGAAGATCCGCCAGTAGCGCGGCTCCATATCGGTGGTGACCAGCCACGCGCCATCGGCGCAGCGCCAGATGCCGCTGTCGGCGCGGTGCATCCCCTTGGGCGGCGCCTTGGACAGGTCCGGGTTGCGCGAGAGAATGTTGCCGATCAGCGCGAGCGAGGCGTCGGACATGGCGATATCCACCTGCTGCCCCTTGCCCGTGGTCGCGCGGGCAATGACCGCGGCGAGGATGCCGATCACGGCATTGGAGCCGCTGAGCAGATCGGCGACCGGCACGCCGGGAAAGGCGGGCCGCTCAGGGTCCTCACCCATCCGCGACAGCGCGCCGGCAATGGCGAGCGCGACCGGATCATGGCCGGGCTTGCGCGCATAGGGACCGGTCTGGCCGCACAGGGTGACCGAACAATAGATCAACCGCGGGTTGCGCGTCGCCATCTCCGGCCAGCCATAGCCCATGCTGGCCATCACGCCGGGGCGGTAATCCTCGACCAATATGTCCGCCTGGTCGATCAGCTTGAGGATTGCCTCGCGCCCTTCATCGGAGCCGGGGTCGATCAGCACGCTCTTCTTGCCGCGCGCCAAGATGTCGTGCGCGCGCAGCCGGGCATTCTCTTCGTCGCTGAGCTTGTCCCAACCGAACACCTTGCGCTGCTTGGCCAGCTCGCGCGGGTTTTCGATGCGGATCACCTCCGCGCCCAGATCGGCGAGCAGCCAGGTGCAATAGGGGCCGGGGAGGAACTTGCTGAAGTCGACGACCTTGAGGCCGGTTAGCGCAGTCATTGCCCGTCCTCCAGCGACGAAACCCACAGCTTGCCGGGCAGCTGCACGCCATCGACGTCGCGCCACAGACCGCGTGCGGCGAGGTGGTCGCTGGCGAGCGCATCGGCAGGCGTATCGATCCACGACAGGCCAAGCCCGTTCGCCTGTGACATCGCGCCAAGCTCCGCGCGGGTGTGCTTGAGGAAGAAGGTTTCGACCACCGCCTCCCATTCCACCAGCGTCTCGCGCGGCATGTCGGCGACGAGGATCGCGTCCCAATCGACAGCCGCCAGCGGCCCGGCGGCGTCGCCCATCGCCTTGACCATGCCGCGCATCATCGGCTGGTTGTCGACCAGCGCCCAAGTGACAAAGCCATCGGCGCAGGGCCAGATCTGCCGCACCCCGGACTTGCCGCGGATCAGCAGATTGCCGGTGCGGTTGCCGACGCGCCCGGTCCATTGCCAGGTCAGCGGCTCGCGATAATTGGCGAGGACGGCGGACTGGTACGCGGACACCTCGACCAGCTGGCCCTTGCCACTCGCCGCGCGAGCGTGGAGCGCGGTGAGCGCGCCGATCACCGCCTGAATGCCGGCGAGCGCATAGGCCTGTTCGCCCGGCAGCGTCAGCGGCGCGCGGTCCGGGTCACCGATGATGGTTATCAGGCCCGAACGCGCCATCAGCGTCAGGTCGGTTTCGGGTCGCCCGTCATTGGGTCCGCCGGGCAGGAACGGCGCGACCACCACGTCGATCAGCTTCGGGTTGGCGGCGGCGAGCGCATCATGGTCGCGACCCGGATTGCGGAAGACGATGTCGGCGGTGGCGAGCAGTGCTTCGACATCGCCGGTCGCCTTGCCATGGTCCCATGCTCCGTCGCCCGGCTCGGCCCGCACGACGCGCGCACCGAGTTCGGCGAGCATCCGCCCGGAGAGTTCGCCAAGCCCCTCGGTCAGATCGACGATGGTGAGGTGGGCGAGCATCATGCGAGCGCTCCCGCGTCGGTGAGGTCGCGGACTTCAGCTTCGCTCATGCCGAGCAGGTCCACGAACACCGCATGGTTGTGCTCGCCCAGATTGGGTGGCGGCCCGACATGGATCGCGCTGTCGGAAAAGCGCAGCGGCGGGCCGGGAATCTCGGTGTCGCCGAGCTTGCTGTGCGTGACCGGGTGATAATGGCCGCGCTCGATCAGTTCGGGGTCAGTGAACACGTCGCGACCGTCATGGACGGGCTCGGCGGGGATGCCGAGTGCGGCGAGGCGGTCGGCGAGCAGGCGCTTGTCCTGTCCGCGCGTCCACTCGGACAACGCTGCGTCGAGCTCGTCCTCATGCGCCTTGCGTCCGGCGAGCGTGGCGAAGCGCGGATCGGCGATGCCTGCCGCCTCTGCCAGTACGGCCCATTCGGCATCGTCTCGTACCGCGATCGCGACCCACTGGTCGACGCCACGCGCCGGATAAGCCCCCTGCGGCGCGCGATGGGGCGAGCGGTTGCCGGGCTTGCCACCGCTGCCGGTCTGCTCGGCGGCGAAGCGGTCGGCCATGACGTGGATCAGCGGCTCGGTCTGGCTGATGTCGATCAACTGGCCCGCGCCGGTCTGGCGGCGATGATCGAGCGCGGCGAGCGTCGCGACCGTCGCGAACATCGGGGCTACGACATCGCCATAAGCGAATGGCGCCATATGCGGATCGCGGTCGGGCCAGCCCGACAGCGCCGCCATCCCCGACAGCGCGCCCGCCGAATTGCCATAGCCGCGCATCGTGCCGAGCGGCCCCTTGCGACCTGCGACGCTCACGCTGATCTGGATGATGTCGGGCTTGATCGCCCTCAGCGTGTCAAAGCTCAGCCCGATCCGGTCCATATAGCCATGGCTGAAATTCTCGACGACCACATCGGCCCAGGCGACCAGCTTCTTCGCAACTTCGATCCCGCGCGGGTCGTTCAGGTTGATCGTCACCCCCAGCTTGCTGGTGTTGGTGATCGCAAAGAAGGTCGAGGCATCGGGATCGCGCCCGGGGGTCGCGAACGGAGGGGAGAGGCGGCCCAGATCCAGCCGCTTGCGCGATTCGATCTTGATCACCGTCGCGCCCAAGTCCGCCAGATCCTTGGTCGCGCGCGGTCCGGCACCGACCCAGGAGAAATCGGCGACCTTTATGCCGTCGAGGGGGAGTCTGCTCATCGCGCCGTCACCTTCGCATTGCACCGAATGTCACCCCCGGCGATCAGCCGCTGCGCCTCCTCATAGATCGGCACCGCGTCGATCCCGATCTTGCCCAGCCGCTCGGCCTGGATGCGTGCATCCCTGTTGTACAGCGCGTCAAACGCGCGCTGTTCCTGCGCGGGGATGGTGGAGAAGGTGATGCCTTCCTTCTTCCCATAGTCGATCCCCGCCTGCTCGGCCTTGAGCAGCTGGCGGTTGAGCGCTTCCTCCCACACCTTGCGCCCTTCGGTCAGGATCGCCTGCAGGTCGGGCGGGAGGGTCCGCCAGGTCTTGTCCGACATCGCGCGTGCCGGATAGGCGCCGCGGCTGAAGCGGATCGTGGTGAAATGCTTCGCCACTTCGGCGAAATGCAGGCTGCG
>CAZWZP010000006.1:27689-36779 GCA_964638925.1 uncultured Stakelama sp.
TCGTGTCGGCGGGGGCGACGACGCCGTCGATCACGCCCTTGGCCAGCGCCGAATACACCTCGCCCATCGGCATGTTCACCGGGTCCGCGCCGAGCTGTTTCAGGATATCGACAGCATCGCTCTGCGCGCGCAGGCGCAGCCCCTTGAAGTCGGCGAGGCTGCGGATCGGACGATCCTTGGTCAGCACGCCGGGGAAATTCCCGCCCTGCACCGCGAGCACATGCAGCCCGTGCAGCTCATTCTCGAAATGCGGGAAGCTGGCGGCGAGGCAATCATACACCGCGACCTGATCGGTGATCGTGCGCACCCCGCCATAATAGGCCGCCTGCCCACGCAGCAGATGCGCGCCGCCCTTGGAGTAAATCGGCGTAATCAGGCCGATATCGGCAACGCCGTGGCGCACCTCCTCCATGCTCATGTCGGACGAGATCAGCGCGCCGGACCAATAGGGCTTGAACGCGATCCGCCCGCCGCTCTGCGCCTCGACCCATTTCATCCACTCCTGATCGGCCAGGCCGAACGGGTGGGTGGGGGTGTAGGGGCTGGCATAGGTCAGCACATGCTCTGCGGTCGGCTGCGGCGCGACGCATCCGGCGAGCGCGAGCGCGGCGAGGATCATGGGCACACGCATCGGTCAGGCCCCCATCACGCTGGGCAGCCACAGCGTCACCACCGGGAAGGCGATGATCATGGCCAGGTGGAAGAAATCGGCGATCAGGAACGGCACGATTCCGCGGAAGATCTGCCCCAGCGGAATGTCCTTGCCGATCGCCTGAATGACATAGACGTTGAGGCCGAGCGGCGGGTGGACGAACCCGATCTCCATCGTGCGGACGAGGAAGATGCCGAACCAGATCGGGCTGTAGCCCAGCTCCAGCACGATCGGCAGGAAGATCGGCGTGGTCAGCAGCATCAGCGCAAGGCCGTCGAGGAACGATCCGAGCACCAGCAGCATCAGCGCGATGACGATCACGACGACGATCGGGCTCGCATCCATCTCCCGCACCGTGGTCGACATCAGGTCCGCGATGCCGGTCACGCTGATGAACGTCGCGAACAGGATCGCGCCGAAGATGATCAGATAGATCATGCCGGTGGTCGACAGCGTCTTGGCGAAGCTGTCGGCGATCGCCTCCCGGTTGAAGGCGCCACGAATGCCCATCAGGATAAAGGCGACGATGACGCCGACCGATGCCGCCTCGGTCGGGGTGAACCACCCGATCATCAGCCCGCCGATCACGAACACCACCAGCACGATGATGTCGAGAATACCGAGCAGCCCGCGCATCCGCTCGCGCCAGCCGACGCGCACCGATCGCGGCCCCAGTTCGGGCTTGAACCAGCACAGCACCGCGATGGCGATCATGTAGAACAGCGCCTGGCTGAACCCCGGGATGATCGCGGCGGTAAACAACCGGCCAATCGAGACCTCAGCGATAATCCCGAACACGATCAGCGCGCCCGATGGCGGGATCAGTGCGCCGAGCGTGCCGCCTGCGGCGAGCGCCCCGGCGGCGAAACCGGGATTATACCCCGCGCGCCGCATCTCGGGCAGCGCCGCCGAACCAACGGTGGCGACGGTAGCAAGGCTCGACCCGCTGATCGCGCCGAACCCGGCACAGCCCGCGATCGAGGCGAGACCCAGCCCGCCCCGACGATGCCCGACAAAGCGCGCGGCGACATCGAAAAAGTCCCGGCTCGCCCCAGCAGCAAAGCACAGATGCGCCATCAGCAGGAACAGCGGTAGGACGCCCAATTCATATTTGTTGGCGACCTCGAACACCACCACGCCGGCCTTGACCAAGGCAGCCTCGGGCGAGAGCATCACCATCAGGCCAACCACGCCGGTCAGCGCCAGGCTAACGCCGATCGGCACGCCCAAAGTGAGCAGGCCGAGCAGCGCGAGGATGCCGATCAGGCCGATCAGTTCAGGTGCCATGACCACCCTCCGCCGTCGCGCGCGACAAGGAATGGCGGACGAACAGGATCGCGACGAACACCAGCGCGACGATCATCAGCAGCCGGAACCAGCGCAGCGGAATGTGCAGCAGCTCCGACCGCTCATGCCCGTTCCACAGGTCGCCGAGCAGGATCAGCGATCCCGCGGCGAGCAGCAGCACGGCGAGCGCGCCGAGCAGATTGGCGATCCGCGCGAGCGTCGCGCGGCGGGCAGGGGATAGGCGATCGGTCAGGATATGCACCGCCGCATGGCCGCGCGACAGCGTCACCGCGACCATCGACGATGCGGCGATGAACACAATCGCCGCCTGGACGATCTCGATCGAGCCGATCAGCGCGAACCCGGTATGGCGACCCAGCACCGCGATCGAATCCGCTGCGGTGGCGAGCAGCAGGCCCGCCGAACCGATATAGAACGCCGCGCGACCCGCAATGCCCGTGACCGGGGCGGGGGGCGGTTCCTCATCGTGCAGCGGCGCTGCGTTATCGGTCACCGGGTCGGACACGCTCTGCCTCTCCTGATTGACAGCCTCTCGCCGGGGCGGTCTAAATGAATGCGCGGATCAAAACCGTAGATATTTTCAACAATCTGTCAATTGCACGAATTTTCGGTGGCAACAAGGGGACACACGTGACGCAATTGCGCTCGAAAACGCCGGACGAGACGCTTGAGGGCGGGCTGAAGCTCGGCCGGCTCGGCGATTATGTCGGCTTTCGTATGCGCCGCGTCCAGAATCAGCTGTCGGCGGATTTCGCAGCGGCGACCGCGCATTACGGGATTCGCGCCGGGCTGTTTTCCTCGCTCGCACTGATCGAGGCTAATCCGGGCCTGTCGCAGCAGGAATTGTCGAGCACCGTGGGGCTCGACAAGTCGATTACCGTACAGATCGTCGATGAGCTGGAAAAGCGCGGCTGGGCGAAGCGTGAGCGCTCGACCGTCGATCGCCGCCGCCACGCGCTGACGATCCAGCCGGAGGGCAAGAAGACGCTCGATGATTTGTTCAACATCATGAAGGGGGTCGAGGCCGAGGTGCTGGCGCAGCTCAGCCCCGAAGAGCGCCCGATCTTCGACGCTGCGCTCGACCGGATGTACGCCGTCTTTCATCGCTGAACACAGGCGTCCGGGGGCAGCCTAAACCACCCCCGGTGCCCCCTTACATCCGGAAGCGCAGCGATGCCGCGAGCACGCGTCCGATCGGGTTGGCCGCCGACGGATCGTAACCGCCGCCGCCGTTCAGACCGGGCGCCACGTTCACATAGGGCGGCTGGAGGTCGAACAGATTGCGCACCTCAAGCCCCAGCTCGACCCCGCCGAACAGCGACTTCGCGCCCATCTCGCCCAGGTTCCAGCTTACCGCCAGGTCGATCGGCGTGTAGCTCTTGACCTTCTGATTGGGGGTGATCGCGGTGTTGGTGTAGCCGCCGACATGGGTCGCGGTCAGCTGCACGCGCATCGGCTCATAATCCCAGACCACGCTCCCGCGCGCCTTGAACTTGAGGGGGTTGTAGATGGTGTTGAGGCGGCTGCGCGGCGTGCCCGCAGGCGATACGGCGGTTTCGTAGTGGAAGAGATAGGCGCCCGCCGCGTTGAAATTGAACGTGCCGGCAGTGTCGGTCGGCACGCGCCAGTTCACCACGAAGTCCATGCCGCGCGTGGTCGACTGGCCCAGATTGTTGTTCCGGCCATCAACGAACAGCGTCACATTATTGGGATCGCCGCCCGGGAAGGTGCCGCGCGCCAGCGTCACGCCCTGTGACAGCAGCTCCAGCACGCGATCGCGCGCCGCCGTGCCGCGCAGGATGATGCCCGTCCCGGCAAACTCCGACTCGCGTGACAGGATGGCGAGGTCGGCGAGGTAGCTGTCGACCTGATTGATGTATTTCACATCCCAATAGGTCGCGCTGACCCGGAGGTTGGAGGTAACGTCCCAATCCGCGCCGACCGACCAGGTGGTCGCTTCTTCGGGCGCAAGGTTCGTGTTCGGCCCCGAATAGGCAAAGCCGCTCAGCGGCGCGCCGCCCGCCGGGTTCTGATAAGTCTGGCCGAACAGATTGTTGCTGTTGCCGTAAATCTGCGAAATCAGCGGCGCGCGGAACGAGGTGCCATAGCTGCCGCGCAGCACCAGCCCGCGCACTGGCGACCAGTTGACGCCGAACTTGGGATTGGTCGTCTCGCCGACATCGGAATATTTGTCGTAACGCACCGCCGCATTGATCTCGAGCCGCTCGAACCCGGGCGTGGCGTTGCCAGTACCGAAGATCGGCACCAACAGCTCGGCATAGCCGGAATCGACCCGGCGGGTGAACCGGCGGAAGGTGACCGGCGTGCCCGCCGCGCCGCGCGCCGAACCCAGCCGCGTCTCGATCTCCTGCCCTTCATAGCCCGCAGCGAGTTTCACGCTGCCGCCCGGCAGGTCGACAATCGACCCGTTGATGCGCGCCTCATAGCCGTTGAAGTCGTTCAGCGTCGGCGACAGCGTGAGGAAATTGCTGATCGCTAAGAGAGTGGCTGCGGACGTGCGGCCCAGGCCATAGGGATCGAACGCCGTCGCCGGGTTGCTGCTCGCGAGGGCCGCGTTCAGCGCGGTGGCGTTGAGCCCGCGCACCTGATCCGACTGGTCATTGCCGCGACCATAGGTAAACAGCCCCTCCAGCTCCCAATCGCCGGGCAGTTTGAAGCGCACGCCCGGCGTAATCTGCCAGTTCTCGGCAAAGCCGCGCGACACGTCGCGGGGCAGATCGTTGCGGAAATTATAGTCGATCGTGTAGCTCGTCCCGGCAAAGCCGGTCGGGCGAACGAACCAGGCGTTGGTCTGCGGCACCGTCAGCGTCGAGCTGAAATAGGCCGGAAGCCGCTCATATTCGCGCTTGCTGTAAAAGCCGTCGGCGAACACGGTAAACCAGTCCGTGACCTCGAACGTCGCGGTGCCGTTGACCGAGTTATAGGTCTGTTTCGGGAACAGATCCTGCCCGACCAGATCGTCGCAGCTGTTGACCGTGCCCGCGACCAGGCTGCCGACATTGGCCGGCGTCAGCTGCCCCGGCATCGCATAGGACACGCCGCCCGCGCGCAAAGTGCCGGGCGCACAGCGCGTGACGCGATAGTCGTTGCCGCCAAACGCGCGCTGGTCCGAGCGGAAGAAGGAGCGATCGTCGCCGCTGAGGTTGGAGCGGCGCGAATGTTCATAGGCCAGCATGACCTGACCCCGGTCCCATACCTTCCCGACTGCCACGCCGACCTGATATTCGTCGAAATCGGCGCCCCAGCCGCCACGCGCGGTCGCCTCGATCCCGTTGAGCGTGCGACGCGGGATCAGGTTGACGACCCCGGCAATCGCGTCGGAGCCATAGATTGCCGATGCACCGTCCGCGACCACCTCGACCCGTTCAAGGCCCAACGTCGGGATGACCGAGGGCTCGAATGCGCGGCTGTTGTTCACCGCGCGGTGCCCGTCGACCAGGATCAGCGTCGCGTACGGGCCGATGCCGCGCAGATTGATCGTGTTGCCATAGGTAATGTTGCCGCTGCCGCCGCCTTGCGCGCGCGAATTCTCACTGACGCCAAGGTCGAGGACTTGGGGAATCTGCTGGATCAGCCGGTCGGTGCTGATTGCGCCCGCAGCGACGATATCGTCGCGGCCCAGCGCGATGACGGTCGACCCGACCGGCGCGGCTCCGCGCAGACGGCTGCCGGTGACAACGATTTCGGACCCGCCATCGGCGTCGGGTTGCTGCGTGTCCGGCCCGGCAGGAGAGGGCGTGCCTTGATCTTGCGCAAATGCGGGCAGCTGAGTGGCCAGCATGATTGCCAACGCACTTCCGGCACAGCGCAACTGACGTCCGAATCCACCCACGGCATCCTCCCATTATCTATCGGTCGTTTATCGACCCGAATAGATATGAACACAAACAATCCGTATCGTCAACGTTATTTGGCCGGCGAGAACCCCGCATTGACGAAGTGACTGAAATCGTGCTCACGCTCGGGCATGTCAGGGGAACAGGAACAGGTCGGCGCGCTGGGGCCGCTGGTCGGCTATCATCTGCGGCGCGCCTTCGGTGCCTTTGCGGCGGATTTCGCGGCAGCGATGGACGGGACGGGGATGCGCCAGGTGCTGGTCGGCATCCTTGCGGTGGTGTCGAGCAACCCCGGGATCAACCAGGGCGCGGTCGGGCGGGTGCTCGGGATCAAGCGTGCCAATATGGTGGCGCTGATCAACGAGCTGGTTGACCTGAAGCTGATCGAACGGGTGGTAGATTCGGCCGACCGTCGTGCCTTTGCGCTGACGGTGACCGATGCGGGTCGCACGATGCTGACCGATTGCCTTGCTCGGATCGAGGCGCATGAACGCCAGATGCTCGCCGGATTCAGCGAGGCTGAGCGCGCGACGCTGCTCGACCTGCTTGGCCGGATCGAACGCCGCGATCCGGCGGCGGGTTAGGAGCCTTTTTCCTCCCCTCCCGCTTGCGGGAGAGGGGATTGGTCAGCGAGGATCAGCGCGTCGAGCGCGACCACGCCTTCGCCCTTTGGGTAAACCACCACCGGGTTGAGATCGATCTCGCGGATCGACGGCGTGCCGGCCAGCACGCGGCCAAGCCCGGCGATTAGGCGTGCCACCGCATCGACATCCAGCGCGGGCGACCCCCGATAGCCGTCGAGCAGCGCGCCCTGCTTGAGCGCACGCAGTTCCGCGACGATCGCGTCATGGGGCAGGTCGTGCGGCAGCAGGCGGACATCGTGCAGCAATTCCGCAGTCACCCCGCCGAACCCGGCGAGGATCACCGGCCCCCATTCGGGGTCGTTGCGCGCGCCGATGATCAGCTCCACCCCGCGCTTGCCCATCGCCTCTACCTGAGCACCGTCGAGCGCGATTGCGGGGTCATAGGCAGCGACATTGGCGTACAGCCGATCCCATGCCGCATCGAGCGCGGGGTCGTCGGCAATGTTGAGGATCACCCCGCCCGCATCGCTCTTGTGGCTCAACTCCGCCGATTGCGCCTTGATCGCCACCGGATAGCCGACGCGCGCCGCAATCGCCCTCGCTTCCTCCGCGCTCGCCGCGAACCCGCCAGCGGGGAAGGGGATGCCGACCGGGGCGAGCAGCTGCTTCGCCTGATATTCGGGGATCACGCCTGACGGCAGATCGAGCGAAACCGGTGCTGCATCCGCCGTCGCAAAATCGCGCTCGGCCAGTTTGCCGAGGTGCCGCAATGCGCGGAAAGCGCGGTCGGGGGAGGGGAAATAGGTCACGCCGATCGCGCGCAATCCCGCGATATATTCCGCCGGAACCTCCGCGCCGTCGTCGATCCCCGCGAAAATCACCGGCTTCTCCGGGTTCAGCGCGGTCACCGCGTCAATGATCGCGGGGAATTTGCGCGCGCACGTCGCCGGGTCGGTCTGGATGATCCCGAATACCAGTGCCGCGAAATTGTCATCCTTCAGCAACGGGATCAGCGTCCGGCGATACAAATCGGGATCGACCAGCGCCTGTGCGGTCAGGTCCATCGGGTTCGAGACGGGGATGAAGTCGGGGATCGCCGCGCGCATCGCCGCCGCAGTTGCGCCGTCCATCCCGGGTAGTTCCAGCCCGATCGTCTCGGCCAGATCGAGCGTCAGCGCCTTGAACGCCCCGCTCTCGGTCAGCACCGCCGTCCCGCCACGCAGCACAGGCTTGGCGCGTACCGCCAGTTCGACGACGTCGCCCAATGCTTCGAGGCTGTCGACCAGCACCACGCCGGCGCGCTCGACCTTGGCCTTCATCAACTGCCAGTCGCCCGCCATCGCGCCCGTGTGCGTCGCGGCGCTCTCGCGCGCGGCCGATGACGTGCCGGGGTGGAGCAGTACGATATGCTTGCCCGCCGCGCGCGCCTTCTCTGCCAAAGCAAGGAACCGCGCGGGCTTGCGGAATTGCTCGACGATCATCGCGATCGCCGGAGTGGCGGGGTCGTTCAGCAGATGCGCGACATAATCCTCGACCCCCGACGCGGCCTCATTGCCGGTCGACACCGACACGGTGATGCCCAGCCCCTTGGCCATCAGCGTCGTGCCCAGCACCACCGCCATCGCGCCCGACTGGCTGACGATGCCGACCGCAGGCTTGCCGGTGAGGTCGAGCACCGGCGTCTCGACAAAGGTCAGCGGCACGCCCGCGGCATAGTTGACCATGCCCAGGCAATTGGGGCCCTCGACCACCATGCCATGTTCGGCGGCGATCCGCGCGACCTCGGCCTGCGCGGCCAGCCCTTCCTCGCCACCCTCGGCAAAGCCCGCCGAAAAGATGATCGCTGCGCCCACGCCGCGCGCCGCCAGCGCCTGCACCGCGCCCAGCACTGCCGGTCCCGGAATCGCCAGCACTGCCGCATCGACGCCGTGGGGCAGTTCGTCGATCGACTTGAGGCACGGCCGCCCGTCGATGTTGTCGCGCTTGGGGTTGATCAGATGGATGTCGCCCGCATAGCCGTGCCGCTCAAGGTTGCGCAGCACCGAGTTGCCCAGCGCACCGGGCGTCGGCGAAGCACCCACGATCACGACCGAACGCGGGGAGAGCAGGCGGGAAAGGTCGGGCATCACTACGCTATCCTAATTCCTCCCCTGAACTTGTTCAGGGGAGGGGGACCGCCCGCGCAGCGGGGGGTGGAGGGGCCGCCGCGCAGACGGCGGGTTCGCTGGAGAGGTTTCCGCCGTCTGCGCGGCGGCCCCTCCGTCATCGCTTGCGCGATGCCACCTCCCCCAGCGAGCTGGGGGAGGAATGCGTTCAAGCCTTCACGCGATCCTTGTCATACGCGCCCAGGCCCGGCTTGTAGCTCTTCTCGTCGATGAACTGGCGGATGCCTTCCTTGCGGCCTTCATTGTCGTATGAGTTCGCGGCTTCCTGCGCGCGGATCAGATAATCCTCGGCCTCGTCATAGGTCATCACCCCGACGCGGCGCACCGCATCCTTGGTGGCCTTCAGAGCCACCGGGTTCTTGCCCAGCAGCACCTTGGCCACTTCGGTCACGCGATCCTTGAGCGAGGCGAGCGGCAGCGCCTCGTTGACCAGGCCCCATTCGGCGGCGGTTTTGCCGTCGATATTCTCGCCCATCATCGCATGGTACATCGCCTTGCGGAACGGCAGCAGCTCGGTCGCGACA